>JBHOQZ010000004.1:0-4007 GCA_042408635.1 Chloroflexota bacterium | reverse complement strand
CGGTTGCAGCTCGAGGATGGGGCCGATGTCGAAGTGGAGGCAGGCGTGCGCCTGCCGCAGCGCCGCCTCGACGGCGGCCGGCTCCTCCCCGCGTGCGAAGATGAAGCCGAGGTAGCTCGCCCCCTCGGGCAGCGGCACGATCCGGTGGCGCAGCTTGGCGGTAATCTCGACGCCCGTCACCAGGGGCACCGCCCGCGCCGCCTCGACGCCGCTGCAGCCGCGCAGCAGCCCGCCGCGTGGGATCGGGATCATCATCACGCCGGTCGCCGCCGGCTCCCGCTCGGTCGTCTCAATCGGCAGGCCGACCGCGTGGCGCAGGATCAGCTCCTCCAGCGACATCCCCGAGCCGAACTGGAGGATGGTCGAGCAGAGGCCGCCGATCGAGCGTCCGGCGATCTCGACGATCCAGGGCCCACGCTCGTTAACGCGCAGCTCGGCGTGGACCGGCCCGGTGCGCAGCCCGATCGCGGCCGCGGCAGCCGCCGTGCACGCCGCGATCGCGGTCTGCACCGTTTCGGGCAGGCGGGAGGGCGTGACGTAGATCGTCTCCTCGAAGAACGGACCATCCAGGGGATCGGGCTTGTCGAAGAGCGCGAGCACCGCCAGCCGGCCGTCGGTGAGCAGCCCCTCGAGCGCCACCTCGAAGCCGGGGATGAAGTCCTCGACCAGGATCGGCGCCGCGTCGGGCTCCTCCCCCTCCGACTTCAGCAGCGCGGCGGTGCGCCGGAACGCCGCGACCAGCTCCTCCGGCGTGTCGGCGCGGATCACGCCCCGGCTGCCGTTGAGGCGCGTCGGCTTGACCACGCAGGGGTAGGTGACGGCGCGGGCGACCGAGCTCGGGTCGTCGGCGGCGCTGAAGCGGCGGAACACCGGTGAGGGCACGCCCGCCACCGCCATCAGCTCGCGCATGCGCAGCTTGTCGCGTGCCGCCAGTGCGGCCTCGGGCGCGTTGTGCGGCAGGCCGAGCGCCGCCGCCGCGCTGGCGGCTAGCACGCTGGCGCTGTCGTCGACCGAGAGGACGGCGTCCAGCGGCGTCGCCCGGGCAAAACGCACGATCGCCTCGGTCGAGCCCTCGATGTCGCCGAACTGGAGCGCCAGCGGCACGCCCCAGGTCTCTGCCAGCTCGGGCGGCAGGTCGATCCCGCGCACCGCCTCGAGCCCCAGCCGCTCCGCCGCCGCCATGAACGCCCCCGTCCGGTAGGAGGACGGTGACATCAGGAGCAGCACCCGCTGCCTCGCCCGCTCCTCACCCGACTGTGCCATGCCTCACCACCCCCACGCCTCGAGATCATCTTGACCACGCTGCTGGCCGACCCGGCGCATGACCATCCTACTCCGCACCGCCGTAGCCTGCCCGACCGCCCGCGCCGGCGCGATGTGTGCGGGTGGCACCGCGACGTGTGCCGGCTGGGCGACCGGTTCGTCGCCGCGCGGGCGCGCGCGCCGGCCGGCTGGTTCCGCCCGAGCGGCCTGGCATTCGCGTTGCCGATGGGCTTGCGGCCACGGCCAGGACCGTCCAACTGCACGCCAACCTTGACACCGCGCCGAATATCTGCGCATGAATGTGCGCCAAAGATGACGAGCGATCCATCTGACCGGTTGCGCCGTCACAGCGAGCAGCCGTTGTTCCACGCCCTGAGTGGGGTCGCCTATCTGGTCGACCCGTCGGGTCATATCGTGGCGGTCGGGGAGGCCGGCTGGCAGGCCGCCGTGATCGAGAGTGGGCCGGGCGGCGCGGCCGCTCCACCGCTGGACCGGGTGATTGGCCGGCCCCTGGACGACTTCCTCACCGGTGAGCTGGTGCGCGAGCACTACCGGCGCCTCAACGCGGCGATCCTGACGGGCCGCCTGCCCCGGGTTCGTCTGCTTCAGCGCTGCGACACGCCCGACCAGCGCCGCGACCTGCTGCTGGCGATCAGCCCGGTGCGCGAGGGCGGGGAGGCACTGGGCCTGCTCTACCAGGCGCTCAGCCTGCGGGCCGAACCGCGGCCGCCTCTCAGGTTCATGGACCCGACGGCGCGGCCGCCGGCCGCTGAGCCGGCGAGCCTGCCGCTGGTGATGCTCTGCAGCTACTGCAAGGCCGTGCGCTGGCCGCCCGGGTCGGGCGATGCCGACGGCGTCTGGATCAGCCCGGAGGAGTACTACCGGCTGGGCGGACCGGAGGCGGTGCGCCTCAGCCACGGCGTCTGCCCGCCCTGTTTCGCACGCATGCTCGAGCTCCTCCCCTCTGGTTGAATCGGCCGGCGGACGCGACGATCGTGGGCTGGTTTCTCTCCTTAGACGACGCCGTCCGCCCGTGCGCTGCGCGGACATTGTCACTCTCCTGTCCGTCTCCGCCAGCCGAAGCGACGCGGCTCGGCATGAACTGCACGGCGACAAGTTAGGTAGAGCTCCTCATCCGTCGCGTCCGCGTAGACAAGGCACCTGTCGCACGCACCCCTGGAGCCTGCACTGGGGATGAGCAAATGGGCGTATCAAGGCCCCTGTGTGGGCTGCATCGTGGCGCGGGTGGGCAGGCCGAGGCGAGGGGCGCGTCCTTGACGCGGTCTCTCTCAGGGGGGGAAGGACGATGACGCAGCAGCGGTTAGGCCGGGGTAGGGGTGTAAGAAGGGACGTCCGGGCCGAGGACCGGCCTGGGTGCTCCAGCAGGTGTTGCCGCTGGCGCTGGTGCTGCTGCTCGGCTGTACTCCCGGGCTGGTTCTACAGCCTGGACCGCCACTGTCGCTGCCGCCGGACCGAACCACGCCCGTCGCGACCGTCTTCTGGACCGGCGCCGTGAGCGGCGCCTGGAACGATCCGGGCAACTGGTCGACCGGCGTCGTGCCCGGCTCCGGCGATCGCCAGAGCTTCCCGACCGGCGCCCCGAACCGATCGGCGATGAACCGCAACATCCCAGGCAACCGGGTGTTCGGCCAGCTCAAATTCCAGGACGACTACGTCCTCCGCGGCAATCCGCTCGCCTTCACCTAGCACCTCTTCGCCAGCGGCGCACAGAAGCGCGTCGTCATCGAGCACGATATCGTCCTGCCGTCGATGCAGGACATCGACGTCGGAGATGCCACGGCGGTTCACCTCATCCGGCGCGATCAGCGGCGCGGGCGGGCTGACGAAGACCGGCCCGGGCGCGCTCGACCTCATCGCCCAGGCGACCGGGCCGCGCAGCAACACCTACACTGGCGACACCTAGGTCATCGAGGGGACGCTGACGCTGGCTAGGGGAGGCGCGACCGCGATCCCCGGCAACCTGTTGCTCGGCTAGGGCGGCAAGAACTCGGTGGTGACGCTGGCCGCGCGCGACCAGATCGCCGACACCGCCACCGTGACCGTCCGCAACCTGGGGCGGTTCACGAACCAGCTCGCCGGTAGGCCGGTGGGCGGTACCCGCGAGACGATCAACAAGCTCGGTTTCATGGCGGGCTCGGTCGAGCTCGCGCCCGGCTCGCCGCTGACGGTGAACGCGCTCAGATGGCCGGGGGCAGCATTGCCACCGCGCCCGGCCCCACCGGGCCTGGCACGCTCGTGCTCAACGGCGACGCGCTCATGTCGATTTGCCGTACACTGAGCATCTGGATCGCCATGGATCTCAATGGCAGCACGCGCACCTTCACGGTTGCCGACACCCCGGTCGACGTCGAGCTCGCGATCGCGGGCGTCATCAGCAATGGCGGCTTCACGAAAGCGGGGCCTCGCACGCTCGAGCTGGTGCGCGGCATCACCCACACCTACACCGGGCCCACCAGCATCGAGGCGGGGACGCTGCGCGTCAACGCCACGCTCGCCGCAGCCAGCACCATCCTCGTTTAAGGAGAGCGTGACGCTGCGCCGCACCGGCACCCTGCCCAGCACGGTCGAGGTCTGGCAGGTCGCGGTGGTCTGAGCGGGGGGACGACGGTCCCGGCATCCTGAGCACGGGTGTCTCGGGCATCCCGAGCGGCATCAGCGGGGTCTTGCTCAACGTGACGGTCGTGCAGCCGAGCAATCAGCCTGAGGGGTTCGTGACGGTGTTC
>JBHOQZ010000536.1:0-1651 GCA_042408635.1 Chloroflexota bacterium | reverse complement strand
GGGGTCGCCGAGGCGCAGCAGGTGCTGGTGCACAACGACCTGCGCGGCCGCGTGCGGCTGCGCACAGACGGGGGCTTGCGCACCGGGCGCGACGTGGTGATCGCGGCGCTGCTCGGCGCCGAGGAGTACGGCTTTGGCACGGCGCCGCTGATCGCCATCGGCTGCGACATGGCGCGCCAGTGCCACCTCAACACCTGCCCGACCGGGATCGCCACCCAGCGCCCGGAGCTGCGGCGCAAGTTCACCGGCCGGCCCGAGCAGGTGATCGCCTTCTTCCGCGCGCTGGCGCAGGACGTGCGCCGCCACCTGGCGCGGCTCGGCCTGCGCTCGCTTGACGAGGCGATCGGCCGGGCCGATCTGCTCACGCGGGCCGACCGGCCCGGTGCGCGCGGCGGGCTCGACGTCTCCGCCCTGCTTTGGAGCCCGCCGCCGGACGATCCGCGGCCGCGCCGGTTCGTGCAGGGCGTGGCGGTGACGCGGCCCAAACTTGCTGAGCGGATCCTCGCGGCGGCCGAGCCCGCGCTCGCCCGCGCGGAACCGGTGGTGTTCGAGGCGACGATCACCAACGCCGACCGCACGATCGGCGCGGCGCTGGGCGGGGAGATCGTCAGGCGCCACGGCGCGGCCGGTCTGGCGGGCGGCACGATCGAGGTGCGGCTGCGCGGCAGCGCCGGCCAGAGCTTCGGCGCGTTCCTGGCGCCCGGTGTGCGGCTGGTGCTCGAGGGCGAGGCGAACGACTACGTCGGCAAGGGGCTTGGCGGCGGCGAGATCGTCGTGCGGCCGCCCTCCAACGCGCGCTACCCCTCGCACCGCAACGTGATCGCGGGCAATACGCTCCTCTACGGCGCCACCGGCGGCGCGCTCTACCTGGCCGGCCGGGCCGGGGAGCGGTTCGCGGTGCGCAACAGCGGCGCCGTGGCGGTGGTCGAGGGCGTGGGTGACCACGGCTGCGAGTACATGACGGGCGGTACGGTCGTCGTGCTGGGCGACACCGACCGCAACTTCGGCGCCGGGATGGCCGCGGGCATCGCCTACGTGCTCGACGAGCGCGGCGACTTCCCCTCCCGCTACAACCCGGAGCTGGTCGATCTCGAGCCGGTGGCACCGGGCGACGAGGCGGAGGAGCTGCGGGCACTCATCCGCACCCACCTCGACCGCACCGGCAGTGAGCGCGCGGCGACGATTCTCGAGCAGTGGGACGCCTACCTGCCGTTGTTCTGGAAGGTCTACCCGAAGCCGCTGCGCCAGCTCCATGAGCGGGCGCGGGCGGCGGAGGCCGTGGCCGAGCCGGAGGTCGCGGCGGACTGACCCCGGCCGAGCAGCGCGCCGCTGCCATGACGTGTGTCGAAATGATCACGCACCCGTTCGGCCGGCTGCAGTCGGCTGGGTTCCCGCCTCCGGGTCGAGTCCGACAGACCGGCTGATGGAGGTGGCTAACTTTACGCGGGGGTACGGTGGGCCGGCTGCAGCCGGCCGGGTACCCCGCCCGCAAGCGGGTACCCGCCGGGCTGCACGTTCACCGCATCCGCCCCGCCGCCCGGGGGTGATGGAGGTTGCGGAAAGCGTGCGGGCATTTTCGCCGGCCGGCTGCAACCGGCTCACGGGCGGTCGCCCCAGCCCCCGGAGCCGCGCGGGGGTTCGCCCCCGCGTG
>JBHOQZ010000534.1:0-1504 GCA_042408635.1 Chloroflexota bacterium | reverse complement strand
GTTCCTGCTGGCCGACGCCGCCCAGAGCATCTACTACCGGGGCATCTCCTGGCGCGAGGCCGGGCTCGAGATTGTCGGCCGGAGCCACCGCCTCACGCGCAACTACCGCTGCACCCGCCAGATCCTCGAGGCGGCCGGGTCGCTGCTGGCGCACAACTCCCGCCTGCGCGGCAGCGGGGAGGTGATCGAGCCGGAGGCGGTCGATCGCTCGGGACCGCGCCCGGTGATCAGCCTGCACCCGACACCGACCGACGCGGCCGGGGTCGTGGTCGAGACGGTGCTGAGCCTCTGTGAGCGGGGTCTCTACCGGCCGGCCGACTTCGCCGTGCTGGCCCCGACGAGCGGGATCGGGGAGCGAATGCAAACGGCGTTCGAGAAGGAAGGCGTGCCGACGGTAAGCCTGCGCGACGACGGCTTCGCCCTGCTCGAGAACCAGGTCAAGGTCTGCACGATCCACTCGGCCAAGGGGCTCGAGTTCCCCGTCGTCATCGTCGTCGGCCTGGACGACGGCGTGCTGCCGCCGCCGGGCCATGCCATGGACGACGAGGAGGCCGCGCTCGAGCGCGAGCACCAGCGCCGCCTGCTCTACGTCGCTATGACGCGCGCCGCGGAGCGGCTCTACCTGATCGCCGACCGCCGCGCACCCTCCCCCTTCCTCGCCGAGCTCGACCCCGCGAGCGTCCGCGTCCTCACCCCGGCCTAGCGCTGCCCGGCCGCTCAGTCGGCGGCCACCGCCTCCACGGTCGGGAGGTTCGATTCGACCACCCGGCCCGCCTCGAGGCGGAGACGGTAGGGAAACCGGCGAGGGTCGAAGTTGCGCCCGTGGGCGACGAGGAGGATCTGCGCGAAGTGGCGGGCAAGCGTGCCCTCGGTGATCAGCGCCACCAGCGCGGCGGCGCGCTCGCTGTCGAAGGCGCTCAGCGGCTCGTCGAGGAAGAGGAAACCGGGCCGGGTGCCAACCTCCTCCGGCAGCGTGGCGAGGGCAAAGGCGAGGCGCAGCGCCAGCGACATCTGGTCACGGGCTCCGCCTGAGAAGAGTTGCTTCGGCTGGTAGGCCCGGGCTACCGGGTCCCAGACCTCGATGGCGAAGTCGGGCGTGATCCGGGCGTCGTGGTAGCGCTCGGCGGTCAGCGCCGGCAACAGCGCGCGCAGGTTCGCCTCCGTGCTCGGGCGAACGCGGTCGAGCATGCGCTGCCGGGCGCCCTTGAGGATCCCCACGGCATGACCGCGCACCTTGAGGTCGCGCCGCAGCCGCTCCACCTCGGCCCGGCACGCCTGAGGATCGAGGGTCGCTCCGTCGACTCCCAACTCGGCTTGCAGTTCGTCGCGGCGGTGCTCGTGCACGGCCAGCGCGCTCTCGCGTTCGCGCTGCTGCTCGCGCAGCGCGTCGGTCTGCGCCACGTCGATCGTCACCACGAGCGGCCAGAGCGCGGCCACCGTCTCGGGCAGCGGGGCGCCGTCCGGCTCCCGCCGCGGCTGCTCGCAGCCGGCGCGCTCGCACAGG
>JBHOQZ010000532.1:0-4116 GCA_042408635.1 Chloroflexota bacterium | reverse complement strand
GCAGCGGGGCCGGGCTGATCGGGGTGCCGTCCGGGTTGAACCCGATGGTCACGATCTGGTCCTGCTGGTTGGTCGGCCGGGTGTCGACCACCCGCACCGGGCTGATGAAGCGCAGGTTCCCCCCGCCCCCACCGCCGCCGCTGGTGGCGCTGGCGCTGCCCCTAGAGGGGGTGCCGCTGTCGCCACCAGTGGTGGTGGCGGCTGGCGCAGCGGCGATGGCCCCCGTCCGGCGGTCGCTCCGGGGTATAGAAATCGAGCGTCCAAAACCGTCCAACGCCGACGCGTGCGGGGGTCCGCGGACGACGCCCCGTGGTCACCGCTGACGCGAGTCACCGGGCAGGCGATGACGCCGGGATGAGCCGCCACTTGCACGCCAATGCAACCGGGGTCGAACTGAGCCTACTCGACCGGGGCAGGTCGTGCGTCAGCGCCGAATCGACCGCTGGAGATCCGACCCTCGAGCCGAGGCGCCCGGTGACAGCAACCGAGCCAGCACAGGCTGGGCGACGCTAGACCTTGAGGCGCGGGTCGAGGACGTCGCGCAGGCCGTCGCCCAGCAGGTTGATCGCCATCACAGTCAGCATGATCGCCGCGCCGGGGAAGGTAGCGACCCAGGGGGCGACGCGGAGGAAGTCGCGCCCGTCGCTGAGCATGACGCCCCACTCGGGGGTGGGCGGCTTGGCGCCGAGGCCGAGGTAGCTCAGCGACGAGGTGGCGATGATGGCGAAGGCGACGCGCAGCGTGGCGTAGACGATGATCGGTGAGATCACGTTGGGCAGGATGTGCCGGAACATGATCGTGCGGTCGGGCGCGCCCAGCGCCTGCGCCACCGTCACGTAGAGGTTCTCCTTGACCGCCAGCGTCGAGCCGCGGATGAGGCGGGCGAAGCTGGGCACGCCGCCGATCCCGACCGCGATCATGAGGTTGGGCAGGCTGATCCCCAACACCGCCACGATCGCCAGCGCCAGCAGGATGCCGGGGAAGGCGAGCAGGATGTCGACCAGGCGCATCAGCAGGTTGTCGACCCAGCCGCCGTAGTAGCCCGCGACCAGACCGACCAGGATCCCGAGCGAGGCCGAGATCGCCACCGCGATCAGCCCGACCTGGATCGAGATCGGCGCCCCCCAGACGACCCGGCTGAAAACGTCGCGCCCGAAGGTGTCGGTGCCCATCAGGTGCTCGCGCGTCGGCCCCTGGAGCGCCGGCCCGACGCCGACGTCGGTCGGGTCGTAGGGCGCGATCACCGGCGCGAACACCGCCGTCAGCACGATCACCAGCAGGATCACCGCGCCCACCAGCGCGCCGCGGTGGCGCAGCAGGCGCCGGAGCGACCGCACCCACGGGCGCTCGCCCGCCCGCGCCAGGCCCGGCAACCCCTGCGCCGGAGAGGTGAGCGTCCCCCGCTCGCTCGCGGCCGTCACACCGCCCCCCCGCGGCACCCTTCGGCATGCTCACGCGCCCGGTCGCGGTTCCGCGCGCTCGGCCCCCACCGGTGGCCTCGGGCCAGCTCCCGGGCCAGCCCCCGGACCCGCCCCTGGGCCGGCGTCCTCCCTCGCGCCAGCAGCCTCACCCCGTTGCCTCCCCCTGTCAGCGGTAGCGGATGCGCGGATCGATCCAGGCGTAGGAGACGTCGACGAAGAGGTTGACGAGCACGTAGGCGGTCGCGGCAAACAGCACCGTGCCCTGCACCATCGGGAAGTCGCGCGCGCGGATCGCGTTGACCGCGAGCTGGCCGACGCCCGGCCGCGCAAACACCGTCTCGACGATCACCGCGCCCGTGATCAGGTTGCCGAACTGGAGCCCGACGATCGTCACGACCGGGATGAGCGCGTTCTTGAGCGCGTGGCGCAGGATGACCACGCGCTCGGCTAGCCCCTTGGCGCGGGCGGTCGTCACGTACTCTTGGTTGAGCACCTCGAGCATGCTGGCGCGGGTGA
Organism: Chloroflexota bacterium; assembly: GCA_042408635.1. Classification (GTDB taxonomy): domain Bacteria; phylum Chloroflexota; class UBA6077; order FW602-bin22; family JBHOQZ01; genus JBHOQZ01. Next base: position 2,179 of record JBHOQZ010000532.1, on the reverse strand, counting down.
GGCGGGCGATCTGCGCCGCCGCGCGCAGGCCGAGCGCGGTGGCCGGCAGCACCAGCCGCTCGATCCCGCCCGGCCCGCTCGCTGGGAACCAGCCGAGGCTAAACGAGAAGAGGAAGATGAGCATGAGCCCGAGCCAGAACTCGGGCATCGAGACCCCGGCGAGCGCAAAGAACATGCTCAGGTTGTCGCCGACCGAGTTGGGCTTGAGCGCGGCCAGCACGCCCAGCCCCACGCCCAGCACGATCGCCAGCCCCAGGCCGGCCAGCGTGAGCTGCACCGTCGAGGGCAGCGCGTCGAGGATGGTGTCGAGCACGGGGCGACGGCTCTGGTAGGAGCGGCCGAGGTCGCCCCTGACGGCGCGCGTGACGAAGCTGAGGTACTGCACCGGGAACGGTTGATCGAGCCCGAGCTCGCGCCGCAGCGCCTCGTACTGCTCCGGCGAGAGGCGCGCCGAGGCGGTGCCGCTGCCCATGTCGCCCAGCATCATCTGCACGGGGTCCCCCGGCAGCAGGAAGACCATCGAGAAGACGAGGAAGGAGACGCCGAGCAGCACCGGCACCGCCGCCACCAGCCGGCCGAGGATGTAGCCCAGCATCGGTGCGTCTCAGGCCGGGGCGAGCCAGACGTTGTAGAAGTACGGCCCGGCGACCAGGTCGTACTTCACGTTCTGCACCCGCTGGTGGACCGAGTAGGCGAAGACGACGTTGTAGAGCGGGACGATGAGCGCCTGATCCATGATGTACTTCTGGATCTGCTCGGAGAGCTGCCGGCGCTTCTCGACGTCCGCCTCGGCGTTCATCGCCTCGATCATCCGGTCGAGCTCGGGGTCGGGCTTCATCGTCCGGTTGAAGTTCGTGCCGGGGATGTTGTCCGAGTGGTAGAGCGTGTAGAGGAACTCCGGGTCGGTCGCGGCGTAGCCGATGCGGGCGATGTTGTGCTCGCCCTTGAGCATCAGCTCGGCGGTGGCGTCGTAGGCCATCGCCTCGAGGTTGATGTCGAAGCCGAGCGGCTTCCAGGCCGCCTGCGCGAACTCGCCCGGCCGCTTGTTGCCGGCATCGTCCATGGTGATGTAGCGCAGCGACAGGCGCTTGCCGTCCTTCTCGCGGACGTTCGTCTGCGTATTCAGCTTCCAGCCCGCCTCCTCGAGGATCTCGCGCGCCTTGTCGCGCGAGTAGGGGTAGTAGTCCTCCACGCCCTTCCAGTAGCTCCAGGTCTGGGGGCTGAGCGGCCCGTAGGCCGGCGGACGCACCCCAGCGAAGACGGCGTTGCACAGCGCCTTGCGGTCGAGCCCGGTGATGAGCGCGCGGCGCACCGCAATGTCGTCGGTGGGGGCCTTGGCGGCGTTGAGCGGCAGGATCTGGGGCGAGCCCGGCTGCTCGACGATGTCGACGCGGAAGCGCGGGTCGTTGCGGACGTTGGCGACCTCCTGGTCGGGCGTCTGATCGATCATCAGCACCTCGCCCTTCTGGAGCGCGCCCAGGCGCGTCGCCTGCTCGATCAGGAAGCGGAACTCGATAGCGTCGAGGTAGGTGGTGCCGTTACGGCCGAGGAACGTGGGCGCCCAGGCGTAGTCGTCGTTGCGCACGAACGTGGCGTGCGACTGCGCCACCCACTCCTTGAAGCGGAACGGCCCCGTCCCGACCGGGTTGCGGGCGATATCCTCCCCGTACTTCTCGATCGCGGCCGGCGACATCGGCGCCAGCACGACCTGGCTGACGTTGTTCGGGAAGACGACGAACGGCCGCTTGAACGTCACGCGCACCGTGTAGTCGTCGACGACCTCGCTCTTCTCGTAGGGGCCGAGCAGCCCGATCGCCGAGAGCGACTTCGTCTTCGGGTCGGCGATGCGGTCGAACGAGATCTTGACCGCCCGGGCGTTGAACGGCGTGCCGTCGTGGAACTTCACGTCCTGGCGCAGCTTGAACGTCCAGACCCGGCCGCCCTCGCTGCTCTCGTACGAGGTGGCTAGCCCCGGCTCGAACTTGCCCGGCTCCGACTGGAACAGCAGCGTGTCGAAGAGGTTGCGCATCATGCGCTGGGCCGTGTTCGAGCCCGAGACGTGCGGATCGAGGTTCGGCGGCTCCTGGTACTGCCCGAGCGTGACGGTGCCGCCGCGCACGGGCTCGGACCGCGCGGCCGGCGCGGGCGCCGACCCACCCGCGGGTGCCCCGCTCCCGGC
>JBHOQZ010000530.1:0-1148 GCA_042408635.1 Chloroflexota bacterium | reverse complement strand
CGGGTCGGCGCCACCTGGAGCTCGACGCAGATCAGGCGAAGCTGCTCGACCGCGCGGGCGCCGCCGACACCCCCGTACCCGACGAACGCCGCCGGCTTGCGGTTGAACTCCGCGTAGGCGTGGTCGAGCGCGTTCTTGAGTACGCCGGGGATGCTGTGGTTGTACTCGGCCGTCACGAAGAGGTAGCCGTCGAGCTCGGCGACCTTCCGCCGCCAGCGCTCTACCGCCGACGCCTCCGCGTCCGTTCCCTCCTCCGCGCCGAACAGCGGCAGCCGGTAGTCGCGCAGGTCGACGATCTCGAAGCCCAAATCGCTGCGGCGGGCGGCGATGGTCTGGATCCAGTGCGCGGCCCGGTCGCCGAAGCGACCCGGGCGGATGGTGCTGATGATAATGCCGATTCGCGGCTTCTCCATGGCTGCATGTCCTCCGTTGTCCGTGCTGTCGTGTTCCGGCAGGTCGTTGGCCGGCTCCGGCGCGGTGCCGCCCTGGCGTGCGGTGTGGCCGGGCGCGGGTCGGTCTGCCGGGTGGTAGGTGGTACGGCTCAACGGTAATTCTTCAAGCGCACTTGAAGTCAAGAGGCGGGTGTGTTAGCTTCCTGACACTATGAGCGAGCATGTGGATATCCACCGGCTCTGGACGATCGGGGAGCTGGCCCAGCGCACCGGGGTTGCCACCTCGGCGCTGCGGTTCTACGAGGAGCGCGGCCTCATCCGGTCCGTGCGCAACGCGGCGAACCACCGCCGCTACCCGCGCCACCTCGCGCGGCGCGTGGTGTTCATCGTCTTCGCCCAGCGCCTCGGGCTCACCCTGGAGGAGATCCGCGCCGAGCTGGACAAGCTCCCCGCCGACCGCGTCCCCACCGGCGGGGACTGGGAACGCCTCACAGCGGGCTGGCAGGCGCGCATCGACGAGCGGATCGCCGAGCTCGAGCGGCTCAAGGGTGGGCTGAGCGAGTGCATCGGCTGCGGCTGCCTCTCGCTCGAACGGTGCAAGATCCTGAACCCGTTCGACCGAGCGGCCCGCCAGGGCGCCGGTCCCCGCTACTGGCTGGGCGACCCCCGCCCGCCCGGCTGAGGGCCACCCTCGCCGCCCGGCGTGCCGACCCGCGTGCCCGCCACGGTCTGGCCGCGGGTCGGCGCGCGGCGACC
>JBHOQZ010000528.1:0-1852 GCA_042408635.1 Chloroflexota bacterium | reverse complement strand
GGGGTCGGGCCGGCGGGCGGGGCGGTTGCCGGGCACGACGCCCGGATCGGCCGCCTCGGGCTCGTCGTCTCCGAACTCCTCGAACTCCTCGGCCTCCGGCCGTGCGGCGCCCCGCGCACCCAGCCGGCGCGGCAGCACGATGGTCCGTCCGCCCGGCCGCGGCTTCAGCACGCGCGGGCCGGGGCTGACCGGCCGGGCGCGCGTCTCCTCATCCGAATCCGCCACCCTCTCCTCCGCCGGCGCCGGCACGATCCGGTCGCCGAACCGGGCGCGGGCCTGCTCGGCCGCCGACGCCCAGCCTTCCTCGCGCGCCACCCGCACGCGAAGCTGTCCGCACGCCGCGTCGATGTCGACCCCGCGCTCGACGCGCACCGTTGCCAGGATTCCCCGGCGCAAGAGCTCCCGCTGGAAGGCGACGACGTCTTGGCGCGTGGGCGCCTGGTAGGTCGGGTCGTCGGTCGGGTTCATTGGGATGAGGTTGACGTGCGCAAGCATCCCCTCGAGCAGGTCCGCCAAGTCGCGCGCGTGCTCGGGTCGGTCGTTGATGCCGCGCAGCAGCACGTACTCGAAGGTGACGCGCCGGTTGGTGCGCGCGATGTACTCGCGGCAGGCCGCCATCAACTCGGCCAGCGGCCAGCGCTTGTTGAGCGGAACCAGCACGTCGCGCAGCTCGTCGTTGGGCGCGTGCAGCGAGATCGCCAGGTTGACCTGGAGCGGCTTCTCGGCCAGCTCGAGGATGCGCGGCACCACCCCCGAGGTCGAGATCGTCATGTGGCGTGCGCCCAGGCTGAAGCCGTAGGGCGAGTTGAGGACCTCGACCGCCTTCCAGACGCGGTCAAAGTTCGCGAACGGCTCACCCTGGCCCATGAAGACGATGTTGGTGATCGGTGCTTCACCGGGGTGCTCGCGCCGGCGCCGCCGGGCGAAGTAGAGCACCTGGTCGACGATCTCGGCGGCCGTGAGGTTGCGCACGAAGCCGCTCTGCCCCGTCGCGCAGAACGGGCAGGCGACCGCGCACCCCGCCTGGCTCGACACGCAGACGGTGTGGCGCGTGCGCCCGTCCACCGGGTCGTAGTCCATCAGCACCGTTTCGACGGTGTTGCCGTCGTGCAGGCCCATGAGCACCTTGGTGGTCTGGCCGTCGCTGCTCACCGCCTCGGCGATCGGCTGACCGGCAGTGACGGTCGCCCGCTCGGTCAGGCGCGTGCGCAGCGCCTTGGGCAGGCTCGTCATCGATTCGAAGTCGGGGGCGAGCTCGCGGAAGATCCACTCAAAGACCTGGCGGGCGCGGTAGGCGGGCTGGCCGAGCTCGGCCATGAACGCCTCGAGCTCGGGCAGCGTCATCCCCACCAGTGCGGGCTGCTCGGGCTCGCGCGAGCGGCGCGGCGGCACAATCGGCACGACCGACGCGGCCGGGGGCAGCACCACCCCCGTCTCCGGTCCGGCTGCGGCGGCCGCCTCGGACGGCACGGGGACCGGCTCGCCTTCGGCCGCGTCGGTCGGCGCGGGTGCAGGTGCCGGGGCCGGGTGATCGGTCTCTGACCCGGCGTGGCCGTCGGCGTCCCCGGACTGCCGGCCGGTTGCCGTGTCGACCCCAGGCTCGGCCGGACCTGCCACCGGCCGGGCTCCAGCAGCCTCGGCCGCCCGCTCGGCCCCTCCGACCGCGAGCTCGACCGCGGCAGGGGCCGGTGCGGTGGCGGTCGGCTCGGTCGCCGGGTCGTTGATAGCCGGATCCGGCACCGCTGCCTCGACCGTCGCGGGGTCAGCGGCCGCGCCGGCCTGGGCGCCCGCCGCGTCGGCGGCTGCAGTGGGCTCGTCGGCCGGCCCCGGCTCGGGGGCGTGGAGCGCCACG
>JBHOQZ010000527.1:0-2227 GCA_042408635.1 Chloroflexota bacterium | reverse complement strand
GACGCCCGCCGGGCCGGGGGGCGACCGACCTGACCACCGCCGACCGCCCGGCGGCGCCGCGGGCCGATGGGGACGATGACTGCCTACCTGATCCGGCGGATCCTGGCGACGATCCCGGTGATGCTGTTCGTGGCGACCGGCGTCTTCCTGCTGCTCTTCCTGACGCCGGGTGACCCAGTTAGCGTCATCCTCGGGCCGGATGCGCGCCCCGAGCAGATCGAGGCGCTGCGCCGTCAGCTCGGGCTCGACCAGCCCTGGTACATCCAGCTCGGGCTCTGGTACGCGCGGCTCGCCCAAGGCAACCTGGGCGAGTCGATCTTCCTCAGCCGCCCCGTGACCGTCGCCATCTGGGAGCGGGCGGAGCCAACGCTGATGCTCACGGTGCTCGCCTCGAGCTTCGCAGTGCTTGTCGGGGTGCCAGCTGGAGTACTCGCAGCGACGCGCCGCAACTCCTGGCTCGACCTGGGCTCGATGTTGGTCGCCACGGCCGGGGTGTCGCTACCGACGTTCTTCGTCGGGCTCAACTTGATCTTCCTATTCGGCGTCCAGCTCAGGTGGCTGCCGGTGGCGGGCTACCAGCCGCTCTCGGCCGGCCTCTGGGAGAACATCCGCTACCTAATCTTGCCGGCGGTGACGCTCGGCTTCGCCCAGGCGGCGCTCCTGGCGCGGATCACGCGCTCGATGATGCTCGACGTGCTCAGCGAGGACTACGTGCGCACCGCGCGCGCCAAGGGTCTGCGCGAGTTCGTCGTGATAGTCAAGCACGCGCTGCGCAACGCGCTGATCCCGCTCGTCACCGTGATCGGCCTGAGCTTCGCGCTGCTGCTGGGCGGTGCTGTCATCACTGAGACGGTCTTCAACATCCCCGGGGTGGGTCGGCTCTTGATCCAGGCGGTGTCACGGCGTGACTACCCGGTGGTGCAGGGCATCGTCTTCGTCATCGCGGCGATCTACGTGCTGATCAACCTGGCAGTCGATATCATCTACGCCTGGCTCGACCCGCGCGTCCACCATGCCTGAACCGCCGCTAGCGCGGACGGGTGGAGCTTTCACTCGAAGTGGCAGACCGGGCGGGCCAGGCGACACCGCGGAGGGGCCTGTGGCAACGAGCGCACGCACGACCCCGACGGCGCTGCCGCCAACCGCGGCGACCCGGCCGCGCTTCGGCGAGGCGCGGCGCTTCCTGCGCCACCGGGGCGCGGTGATCGGCTTTGTCGTCCTCCTCTTCATGGTGCTGGTGGCGCTCTTCGCGGGCCAGATCGCGACCGCCGATCCGGGCGCGCTGGCCCCGCAAAACCGCCTCCAGCCGCCCAGCGCTGCGCATCTCTTCGGCACCGACAACTTCGGGCGCGACCTCTTCAGCCGGGTCGTCTTTGGCGCGCAGATCTCGCTGATCGTCGGGGCCACGGTCTCGGTGATCACCTTCCTCACCGGCACGCTGGTGGGGCTGCTGGCCGGCTACTACCGGCGGCTCGACGGGCCGCTGATGCGCGTCATGGACAGCATGATGGCGTTCCCCGGCATCGTGCTGGCGATCGCGATCATGGCCGCCATGGGGCCGAGCATGCTCAACGTGATCATCACGCTGAGCATCGTCTACACGCCGCGCGTCGCCCGCCTGGTGCGCAGCGTCGTGCTCACGATCCGTGAGATGCAGTACGTCGAGGCGGCGCGCTGCATCGGCACCGCCAACGAGCGCATCCTGCTGCGCCACATCCTGCCCAACTGCCTTTCCCCGCTGATCGTGCAGTCGACGTTCGTCTTCGCCGAGGCGGTGCTGGGTGAGGCGGGGCTCTCCTTCCTCGGGGTCGGTGTGCCGCCCTACATCCCCACCTGGGGCAACATCCTGGGGGAGTCCCGGACCTACCTGCGCGAGGCGCCCTGGACCATGCTCTTCCCCGGCATCGCCCTCTCGCTGACGGTGATGGCGCTCAACCTGCTCGGCGACGGCGTCCGCGATCTGATCGACCCGCGCCTGCGCCGGCTCTAGGTCCGCTCGCCTATAATGCGCTGGCTCGACGCCGAGTTTGCACCCGGAGGGGGGCCAGCACCGTGACCGACCACGTCCACGCCGAACAGCCGCTGCGCGACGCCGGCCTGCGCGGCTTCCTCGACGCCCTCGCCTCGGGCGAGTCGACGCCCGGTGGCGGCGCCGCCGCCGGTGTCGCCGCCGCCATGGGCGCCGCCCTCGTCGCCATGGTCTGCCGCCTCACGATCGACCGACCCA
>JBHOQZ010000523.1:0-2248 GCA_042408635.1 Chloroflexota bacterium | reverse complement strand
GCGCTGGCGCGCCGGGCCGAGGGGGGCCTGCCGCTGCCGGTCGGGTGGGGGTGCCCGGCGGCACGGCGGCTGGGAGGCGCGGCGGAGCCGGGCACCGGGGTCGGGCCGGGCCACGCCGACGGTGGTCGAGTGCCCGGCTGGATCGGCGGAGCGGTGCCGTGAGCGGCTGGCTGGCGCTGGTGGGCACGGGTCCGGGCGCGCCGGAACACCTGACCAGCCGGGCGCTCGACGTGCTCGCGGCGGTCGACGAGATCGTCGGCTACGCGCTCTACCTCGACCTGCTGCGGCCGCGACTGCCGCACGCCCGCTTCGTCCCCGGCCAGTTGACAGAAGAAGTCGCCCGCGCCCGCTACGCCGTCGAGCGCGCCCTTGCCGGTAAACGGATCGCGCTGGTGTCGAGCGGGGACGCCGGGATCTACGGACTGGCCGGCCTCGCCCTCGAGCTGCTGGCCGAGGCGCCAGGCGGGGCGGACCTGCCGGTCGAGGTGGTGCCCGGCATCACGGCGCTCACGGCCGCCGCCGCGCTCCTCGGCGCGCCGCTGATGGCCGATTTTGCGGCGGTGAGCCTGAGCGACCTGCTCACCCCGGTCGAGGTGATCGAGCGCCGGCTGCACGGCGCTGGCGCCGGCGACTTCGTCCTTGGCCTCTACAACCCGGCGAGCCGCCGCCGGACCGAGCTGCTGCCGCGTGCGCGCGCCATCCTGCTCGACTATCGCCCGCCGACGACCCCCGTCGGGCTGGTGCGCAACGCCTACCGGTCCGGGCAGCGCGTGGTCCGCACCAACCTCGGCGACATGCCCTCTGGCGAGGTGGACATGCTCACGATCGTCGTCGTGGGCAACCGGGCCACCCGCTGGCTGGGTGAGCGCATGGTGACGCCGCGCGGCTACGCCGTCGACCCGGCCAAACTGCCCGACTCGACCACGTGGGCGGACCCCGACGTGGTCGGCGCGGCGACAGAGCCGGGCCCGGTTGCCGGGACGCCCCAGGACATTGGGAGGGAGAGCGATGGGCGAAACGGGCGCTGAGACCGGCGCCGCGCCGGGAAATCCGGCGGGCAGCCCGGCATCGGGGCCGGCTGGCCGGCCCGTGTTCCCCTTCTCGGCGATCGTGGGGCAGGCGCGGCTCAAGCTGGCGCTGCGGCTCAACGCCGTCAACCCCCGGCTCGGTGGCGTGCTCATCCGCGGCCAGAAGGGGACGGCCAAGTCGACGGCGGTGCGCGCGCTCGCGGCGGTGCTGCCCGAGATCGAGCGCGTGGTCGGCTGCCCCTACGGCTGTGACCCGGCCACACCGGAGGCATGGTGCACGGAGTGCGCCGGGCGCGCGGCGCGGGGCGAGGCGCTGCGCGCGACGCGCGGGCGCGTGGCGCTGGTCGAGCTGCCGGTCGGCGCGACCGAGGACCGGGTCGTGGGCACGCTCGACCTCGAGCGGGCGATCCAGCGCGGCGAGCGCCGGTTCGAGCCGGGGCTTCTGGCACGGGCCAACCGGGGCATCGTCTACATCGACGAGGTGAACCTCCTGCCCGACCACCTGGTCGACCTGCTGCTCGACGCGGCCGCCATGGGCGTCAACTACGTCGAGCGGGAGGGCGTGTCGGTCAGCCACCCGGCCGAGTTCATCCTGATCGGCACGATGAACCCGGAGGAGGGGGAGCTGCGCCCGCAACTGCTCGACCGCTTCGCGCTCTGCGTCGAGGTGGAGGGGACGCTGCCGCCGGCCAAGCGCGTCGAGGTCGTGCGGCGGCGGATCGCCTTCGAGGCCGATCCCGCCGGCTTCCGTGCTACCTGGGCCGCCGAGGAGGCCGCCGAGCGCGACCGGATCGCGGCTGCCCGGCGCCGGCTACCCGGCGTGCGCGTGCCCGACGCAATGCTCGACCTGATCGTCGCCATCTGCGCCGCCTTCGCCGTCGACGGGCTGCGGGCGGACCTCGTCACCTACAAGGCGGCCCGGACGCTCGCCGCGCTGGCCGGCCGCGACGAGGTGACGGCGCAGGACGTGCGCGAGGCGGCTGAGCTGGCCCTGCTCCACCGCCGCCGCCGGCAGCCGTTCGACGACCCCGGCCTCGACCGCGCCGAGCTCGACCGCCTCATCGCCGAACACGCCCCGGCGCCGGACAGCCGACCAGACGACCAGGGTGACGACCCGCCACCGACACCTGGCGGTGCACGGGGCGACGAGCCCGGAGGCGAGTCGAGGGGTGAACCAGCACGCCATGAGCAGGCCGAGCGGGAGGGCGCGACCCCACAGG
>JBHOQZ010000519.1:0-1336 GCA_042408635.1 Chloroflexota bacterium | reverse complement strand
TTGGCCCTGGCGCGGCCGGCGGGGTCGGGCCGGTCGCCGCGGCGGTGGGCGAGAGCGAGGCGCTGGCCGCCGCGATCTCGCGCTTGAAATCGTCGGGGAAGAGGCGCGGGTTGGCCCACATGGCGGGCTCGCGGCCGCGCGGGAACCACTCCTCGACCGCGCCGGGGCCGCTGCCGGGCCGGCGGCCGGTGGCGAAGTCGACCGGCACCATCACCAGCCCCTCCGGCCGCTCGAACTCGCGCGGCGGCAGCTTGAAGTGCTTGAAGGCGGCTTCCATCACGTTGTGCCAGATGTAGCCCGCGCCCGAGACGCCGTAGACGCTCTTCATCGGCTGGTTATTCGTGTTGCCGACCCAGACGCCCACGACCAGGTCGGGCGTGTAGCCCATCGTCCAGCCGTCGCGGTAGTCGTCGGTCGTGCCCGTCTTGGCGGCCGCGGTGCGGCTGAGCTTGAGGAAGCTGTTGGAGCCGTAGGTGGGCGAGCGCGCCCGGTCGTCGGTGAGGATCATCGTGATCGAGTAGGCGGCCTCGGGCGAGAGCACCTGCTTGCCCGCGGGTGGGCGGTACTCGTACTCAACCTTGCCGTCCTCGCGCCGCACGATCTTCTTGATCGCCACCGGCTCGTACTCGCGCATCCCCTCCTTGCGCTCCGGGTCGGGCGCCGGCGCGCCGATCTGGACGCCGTTGTTCGCCAGCGTGGCGTAGGCGAAGGTGAGGTCGAGCAGCTTGACCTCGCCGCCGCCGAGCGTCACCGCCAAGCCGTAGCGGCTGGCGTCGGTCAGGCTGGTGACGCCGGCCCGGTGGAGCGTGTCGAGCAGCGCCGGCACGCCGATCCCCTGGAGCACCTTGACCGGGGGAATATTGAGCGAGCGGGCGAGCGCCGAGCGGACGGTGACGCGGCCGTGGAACTGGCCGTCGTGGTTGCGCGGCCGCCAGGGCGGCAGGCCCTGACCCATGGACACGCTGATCGGGGTGTCATCGATGACGGTCGCCGCGGTCAGGCCCAGGCGCTCCATCGCGGTGAGGTAGGTGAACGGCTTGAGCGTCGAGCCGGGCTGGCGATCCGAGATGGCGACGTTGACCTGGCCGTCGATGCGGGGGTCGTAGTAGTTGGCGCTGCCGACCATCGCCAGGATTTCGCCGGTGTGCGGGTCGATCGCGACGACGGCGGCGTTGTTCGCGTTCAAGCTGCGGATCTTGTCGAGGTGGGCGTTGGCCTCGTCGCTGGCGATCGTCTGGAAGTCCAGGTCGAGCGTGGTGTAGATGTCGCAGCCGCAGCGGTAGACCCATTCGCGCCCGAAACGCCGCTCCAGCACGTCGCGCACGTACCAGACCCA
>JBHOQZ010000515.1:0-1724 GCA_042408635.1 Chloroflexota bacterium | reverse complement strand
ACGTCGAGGAACAGCACGAGCACGCGGAACCAGATCACCTCGAGCGCGAGCGAGGCGAAGCCGGAGAGCGTGAAGACGAGCAGCACCAACCGGCGCGTCCGCCGCGCAACCACGATCCCGGCGGCCCCCATTGCACCCCGCGTGGCCGCGGCGCGTGTGGCCGCGCGCGATTCGGGCGCCGCGGCCCTGGTCGGTCCAGCTCGCGCGGGGTCGAGGCCATCGGCGCGTGCGGCCGGCCGGGAGAGCCGCCCTCGGGTGCCGGCCACGATCGCCACCAGGCCGACCGCGACGTTGAGCGCGGCGGCCAGGTGGAACGAGGCATCGATGCCGATCCCGCCGACGAGGTAGAAGCCTGCTAGCAGCGTGCCTGCGATAGCGCCGGCCGTGTTGGTGGCGTAGAGCAGGCTGACCCGCTGACCCAGCCCCTCGGCCTGGAGCAGCGACGACTTGACGATGATCGGCAGCGTCGCCCCCATCAACGTCGTGGGCACGAGCAGTACCGCGAAGCTGAGCGCGAACCGCACGAGCGTGAGCGGCCCGAGCGCCTGCGCCAGCGCTGGGTAGAGCTCGACGTAGAGGCGCTCGACCAGCGCGAGCGCGAGCGGCGTCGCCAGTGCCGAGAGGCCGACCAGCAGCTCCGCCACGCCGTACCAGACGAGCGGGTTGCGGGCGCGGTCGACGAGCTTGCCGGCGCCGAAGCTCCCTAGCGCCAGACCGGCCATGAAGCTGGCGAGCACCGTACTGGCCGCCCAGATCGTGACGCCGAAGACGAGCGACAGCAGGCGCAGCCAGAGCACCTGGTAGATGAGCCCGCTGATGCCGGTCAGGAAAAAGAGGGCGACCAGCAGCGGCAGCAGCCATGCCGCGGCGCCCGACGCCACCTCAGCTCCGGCCGGCGGCTGCCGATCGTCGCAGGAACCGGCCGCGCGCTCCCGGCCGGTCGGCGGTGCACCCGCCCGTACCGGCCGCCCGTCGACGAGTCCTTTCGCCATATCTGCTCCTGCTCCGCGCCCCTACCCGGCCGGGAGCCCGGTGCTGGTCGCGCCGGGGTGCCCGCGTGGATTCGGCGCCACGTGACCGAACTACTCCGGCGAACGGGACGCGCGGATCGCCCCCCGCCCGATCGCGGCAGTGCACCGCACGTCGGGACAGGTTTGAAGGAAATCCGAGGCAGGATAGCGTCCGCCGTTCAGCCCCGTCAAGGCGGCGGCCTGGCCGAGTTTGCACATGTCGAGGGAAGACGCCCCGGGCCGCGAGGAGCTCATGCACGATGCGGAGAGAGTGCGGGGGTACGGTCGGCGGGCTGAAGCCCGCGCGAAGGGCCGCGCTCTATTCCAGAACTTCCATAAGCGGGCTGCAGCCTAGGCCGCGCCTAGGCCGCGCCTATCTGTGCGCCGGCCGCGCTCTATTCCAGAACTTCCATAAGCGGGCTACAGAGCGAGCCCCTGGCCGCGAAGGGCTTCGCATAGTCAGGCCGGGAGGCTTCACCGGGCAGGCGAAGATCGACCTGCCCGGGTCTCCGCCTTCCCTGGTGAGGCGGGGTACCCCTTCCCGCGGTGACGGCAGTAGCGCCGCGCGCGCTGTTCGGTGTCGTGAGCGACGGTGATCGGCGCGCTTCGGGCGGCTGGAGATGGCACGTGCCTGGCCTTGCGGCCGGACGGGGGCGACGGTAGAGTCGCGGCGGACCGGGGTGCCGTGCCCGTTCGGGGGTGGTCGATCACCCA
>JBHOQZ010000514.1:0-1419 GCA_042408635.1 Chloroflexota bacterium | reverse complement strand
CCAGCTCAGGCTGCCGGCCAGCCTGGCCCTGCTGACGAAGACGCTGGTCGTCAACGAGGGCGTCGGGCGCGAGCTGGACCCGAGCTTCCGCATGGTCGAGGTCGCCGAGCCGATGACGCGGGAGGCGCTGCGCGAACTACGCCCGGCCGGCTGGCTGCTGCGGCAGACGCGGTCGAGCGCCGTCGAATGGGCCCGCTTCGGCCTGGAGGCGCCCGAGCGTGGCCGTCGCCTGCTGGGCCGCCTGGAACGGGGCGACCTCGAGCTGAGCGTGTCGGTGCGGTCGGTCGATGCGGCGGCGCGCCGGCTCGAACGGATGGTGAACCGCCTCGCGCTCAGCATCCTGACGGCGGGGTTCATTATCGGGCTGGCGATCCTGACGCTCGCCTACCAGCCGCCCGGGTGGAGCCTGCTCTCGCGCTTCCTGTTCGTCGCCGGCTCCCTCGCGGTCGGCGTGCTCGGCGCCTGGCTGCTGCTTTCGCTCGTCCTCTCGCGGCGCGGCTGAGCTGCGGCGGATTACAATGCAGGGGGGTTGCGCTCGAGCGCCGCGAAGTCGGCGGTGTTCGGGTCGAGCGCCCCGGCCACGATCGCCGCGGCCAGCGCGTCGAGGACGCTGCGTGCCCGCTCGAAGTTGGCGTCGGGCAGGCGGAACGAGCCGAGCAGCTTGCCGGTGAACGGCAACCGCTGGTCGAACAGGTCGACGCGGTAGCGCGGGTGGCCGGCGGCGTCGCAATCAGACTCGCGCAGGACGGTCGTGAGCGTGACGCGCTGCGGCTGGTCGGCGCCGAGCTGCGGCGTCTCGGCGGCCGAAAGGATGGCGCGGCCGGTGACGACCACGCGGTACTGCGGTCCCAGGCGGTCGGCGTAGACGACGCTACCCAGGTGAGTGCCGGCCCGAGGCCGGCCACGATTGAAACCGAGCGGCAGTGACACGCGACATCCCTCGCCCGCTCCGTGGCGGGGCGCGCTGAGATGGCGATAGGCGGCCCGTGTGCGGCGGCCGTCCGTGATCAGTATAGCGAGACGGGAGGCACGTTCGGCGATGGCGTGGGACCGACCGCTCGAGCCGGTGGCGATCGATTACCATTCGCAGCCGGGTCGGCTGCGGATCAAGTGGAGCGACGGCCACATCACCGACGTCAGGGCGGCGCGGCTGCGCGCGCTCTGCCCCTGCGCGACCTGCAACGAGGAGCGTGCGAGCCGCGCCCGCAACCCGTTGACGGTGCTGCGCAGCGCCTCACCCCGCGCCGCTGAGCTCGTGAACGTCGAGTGGGTCGGCAACTACGGCCTCATGCCGGTCTGGGCCGACGGCCACGACACCGGGATCTTCACCTACCACACCCTGCGGGCGCTGGAGAACGATCCGTGAGCCCGTCTCGTCGCCCCTCTGACCCGGGTGGCCGCTCCGATGCCGGTTCGGCG
>JBHOQZ010000507.1:0-2588 GCA_042408635.1 Chloroflexota bacterium | reverse complement strand
TGGGTGCGCGTGCTGCGCGCTACCTGGAAGTCGGCCTGAACCGCGTCGGCCCTCGTACGGCTGGCGGCCGGCCTGGCCTGGTCCCGACCCATCGCACCGACCGGCTCAGCCGATCTCGGCGACGGGCTGCCGGGTGCGGCGGCGCGTGCGCCGAACGGGCGGGCGGATCGGTTGGCGGTCCGCTCGGCCGACACTCTATACTGGTGCTGCCTGGCCGCGCGTTCACGTCGGTCGGGCGGCGCCCGCCAGGTGCCCTGGGGCAGCCCCGGGCGGGTAGCCCCGGGCGGGTAGCCGTGGATAGGTAGCCGTGGGTGGGCGCCCCCTCGGGGCGCCCGCGCTGGAGGCGGTCGGAGATGGCGACCTCCGGCGTCCTGACCTTCCTCTTCACCGACATCGAGGGCTCGACGGCGCTCTGGCAGCAGCACTCGGCCGCGATGGCGGTCGCCGTGGCGCGCCACGAGGAGCTGCTGCGCGACGCGATCGAGGCCCACGGTGGCGGTGTGTTCAAGTGCGTGGGCGATGCCGTCTACGCCGCCTTCGCCAGTCCCGCGTCCGCGGTGGTGGCGAGCGCGGCCGCGCAGCGCGTGCTCCGGGCCGAGCCGTGGGGAGCCGTCGGTGAACTGCGCGTGCGTGTGGCGCTCCATACCGGCGCGGCCGAGGCACGCCCGTCCGCCGCGGGCCAGGCCGACTACTACGGCCCGACGCTCAACCGCCTGAGCCGCCTGCTCGGGGCCGCGCACGGCGGACAGATCATCCTCTCGCTGGCAACGGCGCGGCTGGTGCGCGAGGCGGCACCCGAGGGGGTGGCGTTGCGCGACCTCGGTCCGCTGCGCCTGCGCGACCTACCCGAGCCCGAGCACGTGTACCAGGTCGTCGCGCCCGGCCTGCCGACCGACTTCCCGCCGCTGGTGGGTCTGGGCGCGCCGCCGAACAACCTGCCGGCCCGGCGCACGCCGCTGATCGGGCGCGCGGCGGAGCTCGCGGCGGTGCGCCGCCTGCTGCTCGATTCCGCGGTGGGCCTGGTGACGCTGACCGGGCCGGGCGGGACGGGCAAGACGAGCCTCGCGCTCCAGGTCGCGGCGGACCTGCTCGACCGCTTTGCCGACGGGGTCTTCTTCGTCTCGCTCGCGCCGGTGTCCGACCCTGATCTCGTGCTCGCCACCGTGGCGACGACGCTGGGCGTACGCGAGAGCGGCGCCCAATCGCTGGCCGAGGTGTTGCGGAGCTACCTCAACGGACGCGAGCTGTTGCTCATCCTGGACAACTTCGAGCAGGTCGTCCGCGCGGCGGGGGCGGTCGCCGAGCTCCTGGCGGGCGCGCCGAGGCTCAAGGTGCTCGTGACGAGCCGCACCGTCCTCCATGTACGGGGCGAGCGAGAATACGCGCTCCCGCCGCTGGCGGTGCCCGCTCAGCGCGGCCTGAGCGCCGAGGCGGCGGCGGACTATCCGGCGGTGGCGCTCTATCTCGCGCGCGTGCGCGACGTCAGGCCGGAGTTCACGCTGACGGACGCCCAGGCCGGCGTCGTGGCGGAGCTGTGCGCGCGGCTCGACGGGCTGCCGCTGGCGATCGAGCTGGCGGCGGCGCGGGCGAAGCTGCTGCCGCCGGCCGCCCTGCTCCAGCGATTGGGCGGGGGATCCGGGGTTGGGCCGAGTGGCCGGCTCAGGCTGCTGAGCGGCGGCCCGCGCGATCTGCCGGCCCGGCAGCAGGCGCTGCGCGATACAATCGCCTGGAGCTACGGGCTCCTCGACGAGTCCGAGCAACAGCTCTTTCGCCGGCTGGCAGTGTTTGCCGGAGGCTGGACGCTCGAGGCGGCGGAGGCGGTGGT
The DNA here is from genome assembly GCA_042408635.1 of Chloroflexota bacterium. GTDB lineage: Bacteria > Chloroflexota > UBA6077 > FW602-bin22 > JBHOQZ01 > JBHOQZ01. The sequence goes on along the minus strand of JBHOQZ010000507.1, from coordinate 763 downwards.
CGGCGGCGACGCGCTGGACGTCTTCGACGGGCTGGCCTCGCTGGTGGACAAGAGCCTGGTGCGCCGCGTCGAGCCCGAGGCGCAGGCCGACGCTGCCGCCGAGTCGCGCTTCACCATGCTCGAGACGATCCGCGAGTTCGGGCTTGAACAGCTCGAGGTGAGCGGGGAGGCGGAGACGATCCGGGCGCGACACGCCGCCTGGTGTGTCGAGCTCGCCGAAGCCGGCGCGGTGGCCGTGCGCTCCGGGCAGGCCGCGAGTTGGCTGCCGCGGCTGGTGCAGGAGCAGGACAACCTGCGGGCCGCGATGGCCTGGGGCCGGGACCGCCCCGATGGCGCCGAAACGCTGCTGCGCCTCGCGGGCGCGCTCTGGATCCCCTGGGTCTCGCGTGGGCGGCTGACCGAGGGCCGGAGTATGCTGGGCGAGGCGCTGCGGCATCCAGGCGCCGAGGCGTTCCCGGCGGCGCGGGTGCGCGTGGTGACCGGGGCGGGGGTATTCGCCTGGGCGCAATCGGACCTGGGCCACTATGCCGATGAAGCCTACCGCCAGATCGGTGAGATGGCAGCGCGTAGCGTGGACCTACTCGTCACCGTCGGCGATGGCGCTCACCGTATCGCCCAGGCCGCCCGCGCCGCCGGCCAGCAGCGCCTTCGCCACCCGTTCCATGCGCGCTTCGGTATCGCCCTTGATCAGGACGACATCCCCCCGGTCCAGTTGTCCCTCAAGTGTGCGCACAGCCTCGTTATGGGTGTAGGTCACGAAGAT
>JBHOQZ010000505.1:0-2100 GCA_042408635.1 Chloroflexota bacterium | reverse complement strand
GGGGTGCTGAACCTTCCCGCCTGGTCGGCCGGCTGCTGGGTGGGCACGGGGTCCGGCACCGGTGCCCGCGGGCCGCGCGGGGATCAACCCCCGCGCTGAGCCTGCGAAGCCCCACCCGCCGGGTACCCGCTTGCCGTTGGGGTACCCGGAGCCGGCTGAGGCGCGCGCGCCTCAGCCCCCGCAGGGGGCTTCGCAACCTGAGCCCGGGGGTTCACCCCCGGGCGGCCGGGCGGCGGCTGAAGTCGGATCCTGGGGCGGTGGGCACCAGCCGCGAGCGGGCGGCCGATGGGGGTCAGCCGCTCGGCGGCGAGTTAGCTCGTGGCGCGGCGGGTGGCGCGCTGGTGGTTGAGGTAGAGGATCGCCAGCGCCACCGTCGAGGCGATGATGCACAGGAGCGCGACGATCTGCGCCTGACGCAGCCCGAACGCCTCGATCGAGTCGAGCCGGTAGAAGCTGATGACGAAGCGGCCGACCGAGTAGAGCCAAAGGTAGATCCAGAACAGCGCCCCGTCGATCGGCAGCCGGCGGAACAGCCGGAGCAGAATGCCGAGGACGAGCAGGTCCCAGACCAGTTCATAGCCCACCGCCAGGTGGACGGGCACGTTGCGCTCGCCGAGCGTGGCGGGGTGGACGTAGACGACGGACCAGGGCAGGTCGGGGGCGTGGGCGCCGTGGTGCTCGCCGTTGATGATGTCGCCGATGCGGCCGATCGCCTGGCCGAGGATGAGGCCGCAGCCGGCGATGTCGGCGGCCTGGCCGATCGGCAGCCGGGCGAGTCGCCCATAGAGCGCGCCGGCCGCGACGCCGCCGATGATGGCGCCGTAGATCGCGATGCCGCCCTCGTTGAGCAGCAGGATCTGGCCCGGGTGCTCGAGGTAGTAGTACCAGTAGTCGAGGACGTGCAGCAGCCGGGCGCCGACGATGGCACCCAGAATGCCCCAGAGGCCGAAGCTGAGCACCTGATCCTCGGTGAGCTCGGTCCGGCGGCCGAGCCGGACCGCGAGCCAGAGCCCTGCGATCAGCCCGACGGTGCTGAAGAAGCCGTGCCACGAGATGACCAACGGCCCGAGCTGGAGCAGCGTGGGGTCGATATCGATCACGATCACGCGCTCATTATAGCAGCGTCGTCCACCTCCACGGTCGCGGGACCACCGGCGTGGCGCCAGGCTCTCGGGGGCGAGACGCCCCAGGCGGGCAGGTTTCCCCGAACTCGCCCGGAGCCGGCGGGAACCAGGCGGGGCGCGGTGTTGTAGATACCGTTGAGGATCGCTGCGGAGGACCGGGCCCCTGGAGGATGCGGATGCCACGCTCGTCGAGCGGGCGCGGCGAGGCGACGTCGACGCCTATGCCCAGCTCGTCGCGCGTCATCAGGAGATCGCCTTCCGCACCGCCTCCCTGATCACCGGCGACGGGGCGGAAGCGGAAGACGCGGCCCAGGAGGCATTCGTCAAGGCGTACTACGCCCTGGCGCGCTTCCGCGCGGGCGCGCCGTTCCGGCCGTGGCTGCTGCGGATGGTCGCCAACCAGGCCCGCAACCGCCGCACCGCCGCCCAGCGGCGGGCCAACCTGGCGCTGCGCGCCGGTGCCGGCCAGGCGGACGACCACGAGCCCACACCCGAGCTGGTCGCGCTGGCCCGAGAGCGGCGGCAGGCGCTCCTGTGCGCGCTGGCGACGCTGCGCGAGGAGGAGCGGCTGGTGGTCGCCTACCGCTACTTCCTCGACCTCTCGGAAGCCGAGGCGGCCGAGGCGCTGGGGTGCCCTCGCGGCACCGTCAAGTCGCGGCTGTCGCGCGCCCTCCAGCGCCTCCGCGCCCGGCTGAGCGGCAGGGCCGCCGGCCAACCCCAGCTATGAGAGAGGACACCGCGCCGATGCCTGAGCGCACGCCACGAGCGGACGACCCGCTGACCGAGTCCGAGCTCGAGGCGGGCCTGCGCGATCTGGGCGCGCGGATCGCCTTCCCGGCGACGCCGCCGATCGCCGAGGCGGTGCGCGCCCGGCTGAGCGCCGGGGTCTCCCCGGTCCCACCGCGCACGGCCCGGCCAGGTAGGTGGCGCTGGCTCGCGGTGGCGGGGCCGGGATCGGGGGCGCGCTGGCCGCTCG
>JBHOQZ010000504.1:0-1103 GCA_042408635.1 Chloroflexota bacterium | reverse complement strand
CCAGCTCTCCGGCCTCGCACCCCAGCGCCACACCATCGAGCGCGAGCAGGCAGGTGGGGAGGGTTTCCCCGGGACGCGAGCCGCCGCCGACCGTCGAGAGGTCGGGCACGACCCGCGCCGCGGGTTCGCCGAGACCGAGCGCCGCCCGCCAGGCCACGGCCCGGCGCTCCAGCTCGGCCCGGGTGGCCGCAAGCATGCGCCAGATCGGAATCTCCCGCGCGGCCTCGCCCCTCAAGTAGTGCAGCAGAGTCGCGACGAGCGCGGCCAGCGTGAGCTTGTCGACCCGTACCGCCCTTGCCAGCGGATGGCGCCGCAACGCCTCGATGGCATCGCGCCGGCCGACCAGAATGCCACACTGGGGCCCGCCCAGCAGCTTGTCCCCGCTGCAGGCCACCACGGCTGTGCCGGCGGCCACGCTCTCCGGCACGGTCGGCTCGTGGGCAATCCCGTAGGCGGCCGTGTCGAGGAGCGCGCCGCTGCCGAGGTCGTCGAGGACCGGCACGCCGTGCCGGGCGCCCGTCTCCACCAGCTCGGCCAGCGCGGGCTGGTGGGTGAAGCCGATCAGCTTGAAGTTGCTGGCGTGGACGCGCAGGAAGAGCGCCGTGCGCTCGGTCACGGCGGCGGCGAAGTCGGCGGCGTAGGTGCGGTTCGTGGTGCCGACCTCCACCAGCGTCGCGCCGCTCTGGCGCAGCACGTCCGGGATGCGGAAGCCGCCGCCGATCTCGACCGCCTGGCCGCGCGAGACGACGACCTCGCGGCCCGCCGCCAGCGCCGTCAGCGCCAGCAGCACCGCCGAGGCACAGTTGTTGACGACCAGCGCCGCCTCGGCGCCCGTGAGGCGGCAGAGGAGCGAGGCGGCATGGGCGTGGCGCGATCCGCGCGTGCCGCTCGCCAGATCGAACTCGAGCGTCGAATACCCCTCGGCGACCGCGAGCATTGCCGCCCGCGCGGCCGCCGAGAGAGGAGCGCGCCCGAGGTTGGTGTGGATCACCACGCCGGTCGCGTTGATGACCGGCACCAGCGTCGGCGCGTAGGCGCGCGCCAGCGCTTCGGCCGCCTGCTCGGCCAGCGCCTCCAACGGGGGCGCGGCCTCACCGGAGGCC
>JBHOQZ010000062.1:0-4425 GCA_042408635.1 Chloroflexota bacterium | reverse complement strand
CGCGTCGACCGAGCCGCCGACGTGGACGTGCAACTCGGCCAGCCCGATCCGGTCGGGCGGCACCCGGCGCGGAAAGCGCGCCTCGAACTCCGCAAGCACATCGAGCATCGCAGGTGGCGTCTCCCTCCCTTTTTCCCAGTGTACCGCCCCGCGCCGGCCGTTGGCCTATACTGGCGACGCGCATTTGCGAGGGGAGGGTGGAAGCGGTGAAGATCACGGCGCTCGAGACGGTGCAGTTGGACGAGTTCCCGAACCTGCTGTTTGTGCGGGTCCACACCGACGCCGGGCTGGTCGGACTGGGCGAGACGTTCTTCGGCGCCAACGAGGTCGCGGCCTACCTCCACGCCACTGCCGCGCCCAACCTGCTCGGTCGCGACGCCACCGCCATCGAGGCGATCCGCGTCGGCCTCCAGAACTACGTCGGCACGCGCGGCACCGGCGTCGAGATGCGCGGCAACTCGGCGGTCGACATCGCGCTCTGGGACCTGCTCGGCAAGGCGACGGGCCAGCCGATCTATCGGCTCCTGGGCGGCGCCGCGCGGCCGGCCGTGCGCGTCTACAACACCTGCGCCGGGTACCGCTACGTCCGCGCGCCGATCGGGCAGCGGCTCGAGAACTGGGGCCTGCCGGGTGGCGCCGAGGGGAGCGGCCCCTACGAGGACCTCGACGCCTTCATGGGTGGCCGCGCCGGCGAGCTGGCGCAGAGCCTGCGCGAGATGGGCATCACCGGCATGAAGATGTGGCCGTTCGACGAGTACGCCTACAACAGCGGCGGCAAGCACATCTCGGTGGCCGAGCTCGACCGCGGCCTCGAGCCGTTCCGGCAGGTGCGCCAGGCCGTCGGCTTCGCCATGGACCTCATGGTCGAGCTGCACGGCCTCTGGAACCTGCCCACCGCGCTCAAGATCGCTCGCGCCTTCGAGAGCGAGGGGCTCAAGCCGTTCTGGATCGAGGATCCGCTGCGCCCCGACGACATGGCAAGCCTGGCGCGCTTCACCCACGCCACCACGATCCCCACGACCGCCAGTGAGCTGCTGGGGGGACGTCAGGCGTTCCGCGAGCTGCTCGAGGCGCGCGCCGCCAGCACGGTGATGCTCGACATCGGCTGGTGCGGCGGGCTGAGCGAGGCGAAGGCGGTCGCCGGGATGGCGGAGGCGTTCGGCCTGCCGATCGCGCCGCACGACTGCACCGGCCCGATCGTCTGGACCGCCTCGGTCCACCTCTCGCTCAACGCGCCCAATACGCTGATCCAGGAGGTGGTGCGCGCCTTCTACACCGGCTGGTACCGGGAGCTGGTGACGGCGCTGCCCACGGTCGAGAACGGCGCGGTCGTGCCGCCGCCGGGCCCGGGCCTCGGCCTCGACCTGCTGCCCGACCTCCCCACCCGCCCCGACGCCACCGTCCGCCGCACCGACCTGAGCTAGAGTACCCTCAGCCTCTTGGGCGCAGGCAGCGGCCTGCTCAGCGCCCAGATCGCGCAAGAGCACCCGGGAGTTGTCTTCGATGCCGTCTCCGACGTCAAGGCGGCGCGAGAGGAACGCGACCGCCAGCTTGGGAACGCATGAAGTCCGGCGCCGAGCCGCTCATCGTTGACGCCAATGTGGCGATCAAATGGTTCCTCAGAGGCGGCTGCACCGTGGATGCGCTTTCTGGGGGACTACGCCTGACACAGATTTGCCGTGGTGCGGTACGGTTCATGGCCGGAGCACCTGATTCGGCCGGCAGCGGACTCAGCCGGGGTGGAGGCGCTCGCGGACGGCGTCGAGGTCGAGCCGGGTGAGCGCCTCGGCCTCGGCCTGCTGATCGCCCTCGAGCCGCAGGATGTAGGCGGGGTGGAAGGTGACGTGGGTCGGGATACCGTGCGGGCCCTCGCGCCAGCGTCCCCGATCCTGCGTGATGCGGAACTCCTTGCCCAGCAGCGCCTTGCCGGCGGTGCCGCCCAATCCCAGGATCAGCCGGGGCTGCACGAGCGTCAGCTCGGTCTCGAGCCAGAGCCGGCAGGCCGTGAGCTCGGCCGCGCGCGGCGGCCGGTTGCGCAGCCGGCCGTTTTCGAGCGCGGCCGGGCGGCAGCGCACCGTGTTCGAGAGCCAGACGTCGGCGCGCGTCAGGTCGAGGTAGGCGAGCCAGCGATCGAGCAGATGGCCCGAGGGACCGCTGAACGGCAGCCCGGAGCGGTCATCGGTCTCCGACGGACCCTCCCCGATCAGGGCAAGCGGCGCCGAGGCGCGACCGGTGCCGAAGACGACCTGCCGCCGGGTGCGGCTCAGATCGCAGCGCACGCAGCTCCGCGCCACCGCCCGCGCCTCGTCGATCGACTCGAACGGTGGCGCCGCCTCCCCCGCCGTGTCGGTCGTCGACGCCTCGGCGGTGCCTGCGGACCCGGCGGCTGGCTCCGGCTGGTTGTCGGCGAACATGTCGAGTTGCTTCATCTCGACATCTAGCGTAACACAGTCGCTGCCGGCGGCGCCGGATCGGCACCGTGACCCCGGCCGGCGGAGTCGACTTGGGCAAGGGGGCAGGGAGCCGAAAATACTAGGCGCGGATCGGCACCGTGACCCTGACCGGCGGGGTCGACTGCTGAGGCAGCGGCTTGCTCTCGTTGACCCGCGCGCTCGAACCGATCGACGTGCGCTCAGCGGGCCGGCGCGTCGAGCACCATCTGCGTCTGCGTCACGAGCGCGAGCAGCCGTCCGTCGGCGCCGGTCAGGCGCGTCTGCCAGACCATGGTGCGCCGGCCGCGGTGCAGCGGCTCGCAGGTGCCCGTCACGGTCGAGCCGACCGGCGCGGGCGCGAAGAAGTTCGTCTTCGACTCGAGCGTGGTCGTGCCCTGGCCGGGGCGGAGGTTGACCACGGTCGCGACTGCGCCGAGCGTGTCGGCGAACGCCATGAGCGCGCCGCCGTGGGCGATCGCGGGGGTGGTGCACAGGTCCTCGCGCACGACCAGCTCGGCCGTGACGCGCTCGGGCGTCGCCTCCGTCAGCCGGATCCCGAGGGCGCGGGCGAAGGGGGGTAGGCGGTCGCTGATTTCGGCGAGCATGTTCTCCACGGACGTTCCTCCACGAGCCGATTCGGCTTGCCACGCCCATCGAACCACGCGTCGCGCTGCCGCTGCGACGCCGAACGCTGCCGATCGCTGCCAGCCCTAGCGGCTCCGGTCCGGTACCCGGCCCAGAATCACGGCCAGCGCGTGGTCGACCGGTTCGAAGGCGCACAGCTCGAGCGCGAGCGCCGGGTCGGGGTGCGGTAGACCTCGCGGGTTGAACCAGACGGCGCGGATGCCGAGCGCGCTCGCGCCTACCACATCGTTGACCCAGGCATCGCCCACCATCACCGCCTCGGCCGGGCCGCAGCCGGCCCGCGCGAGCGCGGCCTCGAAGATCGGCCGCTCCGGCTTGGCGACGCCTACCTCCTCCGAGGTGACGAGGAAGTCGACCAGGCGCTCGAGGTCGAGCACGCGCAGCTTGTCGACCTGCTCGTCGACGAAGTTGTTGGTGACGATGCCGATGGCGGCGTGGCGGCGCAGCGCCTCGAGCAGCGCGTGCGCGCCGGCGACCGCGCGCCGCGCCGTCTGGTAGGCGGTGCGGTAGGCGGCCCCGAGCGCGAACGCCTCGGGGTGGGCGAGTTCGGTCCCGGCCAGGCGGAAGAGCGCCTGGACCCGGATCGCCCGTCCCTCCTCCGCGGTGATCTCGCCCGCGAGCAGCCGCAGGTGCAGGTCCTCGACCGCGTTGAGGTAGGCGTCGTGGAGCACGTCGAGTTCGACGGCGGAGAGCGCGGGGTGCGCCCGCCGCAGAGCCTCGATCCCCTCGCGCACCGTGCCGACGTGGTCGAACAGCGTGTCGTCCAGGTCGAAGAGGACCACCCTGACCCCTCTCACGCGCCACCCCCGTCTCTGCCAGGGCCCAGTCTACCCGATTCCGTGCCCACCGTGGCCGCGCCGGCGGCCGGCGCCGGCAGCATTGGCTGCCCCCTTTGTGCGGCAAGCCGTTGCGTGCGCACCCTTGCCGCGCGCTCAGACCAGGCTCGAGGCCACGCGCCACGACGTGAGGTGCGGCAAGCCGTTTTGTGGGCACCGTGGCCGCGCCGGCGGCTGGTGCCGGTGCGGCCACGGCGACTCACCTGCCGCCCCCCTGCCGGTGGGCCGCAGTCGGCATCTGCAGGGCGGCCGGGATCGTCCCGCCTGCCTCGCCCGCGCCGGTGGCGGTCGTGGGCGAGGCACGAGCTGCCCCGGCTGGACCCGACCTGCCTCGCCCGCACCGCCGGGACGCCGGACGACGGCTGTCGGCCGGGCGCGGGCAACAGGCCGGGGTGCTCAGCCCATGGTCAGCACCTTGACCGGCTCGATGTAGCAGATGACGCGGGTGTCCTTCGGGTTGTGCCAGGGGTAGCGCTCGGTGCCGAGGTACTCGCGGGCGAGCTTGTCGATGT
>JBHOQZ010000060.1:0-1557 GCA_042408635.1 Chloroflexota bacterium | reverse complement strand
GGGTTCACCCCCGGGCCGCCGGCCGCGTCCGGCCGGCGCGTGGCCCCACCCGCCGGGTACCCGCTTGCGGGTGGGGTACCCGGCGTGCATCAGCCCGCCGGCCGCATCCCCGCGTGAATTCCGCAACCTCCATCACCCCTGGGCTCACATTGCGAAGCCCCCTGCGGGGGCTGGGACGTCCGCGTGCTCCGCCTGCTCCGGGTGCCCCACCCGCCGGGTGGGGCTTCGCAGGCGCCGCGCGGGGCTGAACCCCGCGCGGCGCCGCATTGTAGCACGTCCCTCGACGCCCCCTGGTGCGGTCGCAAACTTCTCCGGCCGGGCCCGGCTGCTGCGGTGCACGCAATCGGCGAGCCGGCGGTCGAAATACTCGGCGTCGCAAACTTCTCCGGCCGGGCCGGCTGCTGCGGCATGGCGCGCCCGCACCTGCGCCAACCGCGCGAGCCGGCCCCCTCCACCCTAGCCTTGGACTGGGGAGGGCCCCGGCTCCCCCAGCATTGGGGACCTGGGGCGCATCTCCCCCAGCATTGGGGGCCGGGGGGCTGGCGGGCCAACCGTGCGCCTTGACAGCGTCCATGCCCGGTCGCTACGATTCGAAACAGCCGGCCGAACACGGCCAGGCGCGAGGAGGGTGCGTGCGGACGGATGTCGAACGCGGGCTGGATCTGGACGAGTATCGTCGCGCCGTGATCGCCGAGATGGCGGCGCTGCTGCAGGGGCGCGAGCCGGCCCGCTTCTACCGCATGCTCACCTACCACCTCGGCCAGACCGACGAACAGGGCGCCTCTCACGGCGATGGCGCGAGCGCCGGCAAGCTCCTGCGCCCGATCCTCTGCCTGCTCGGCTGCGCGGCGGTCGGCGGTGATCCCGCCCGGGCCGTGCCGGTCGCCGCCGGCATCGAGCTCATCCACTGTTTCACGCTGCTCCACGACGACATCCAGGACCGCAGTCTCGAGCGGCGCCATCGGCGCACGGTCTGGGCGATCTGGGGCGAGGCGCACGCCATCTCAGCCGGCGATGCGATGTTCGCGCTGGCGCAGGTGGCGGTGCTGCGCGCAGTCGAGATCGGCGTGCCGGCCGAGACGGTGGTGCAGGTGGCCCGGCTCATCAACGAGACTTGCCTGCGCGTCTGCGAGGGCCAGTTCCTCGACATCGAGGCGGAGCGCGGCGGCGCGCTGACCGAGGCGGAGTATCTCGACCTGATCGGCCGCAAGACGGCGGCGCTGCTCGCCTGCTCGGCCGAGGCGGGGGCGCTGCTCGGCGGCGGGGACGTGGCGCAGGTGGGGGCGCTGCGCGAGTTCGGCCGCCTGGCCGGCCTCGCCTTCCAGATGCAGGACGATGTGCTGGGCATCTGGGGCGATCCGGCCGTCACCGGCAAGCCCGCCCACGATGACCTGCGCGCGCGCAAGCAGACCCTGCCGGTGCTGCGGGCGGGGCTACCCCGGCCAGGCGCCGCCGACCTCGATCGACCGGCCGGCGAGACCGAGATCGCGACCGCGCTGGCGCGGCTGGAGGCGGCCGGCGCCCGCGCCGACACCGAGGCCCAGGCGCGCCGCTACC
>JBHOQZ010000474.1:0-4016 GCA_042408635.1 Chloroflexota bacterium | reverse complement strand
CGGGTGGGTGCCCCCGACGCCGCTGACGAAGGCGAAGGCGGTGCAGTTCGAGAGCAGCTCGCGGTAGCCCGCGCCGAAAACGTAGCCGGTGAAGAGCACGCGGCCCGGCGCCAGCCGCTCCGCCTGCGTCTTCAGGCCAGCGATGTAGTCGGCGCTGTAGGGGGCATCGCCCACGATCACGAGCTGCGTATCGCCCGCGACTTCCGGCGGGAGGGCGGCGAACGCCTCGACCAGCTCGTGGGCGCCGTTCTCCGGGACGAGGCGGCCGACGAAGAGCAGGTAGCCGCGCGGCCGCAGCCCGAAGCGCGCCAGCGTCTCCCCGGGCGGGAGCTGAATGCGCGTGGCGCCGTAGGGCAGGTACGGGGCGGTGATGCCGTGCTCAGCCTGGTAGTGGCGCTGGACCACGCGCGAATCGGCGATCACGCGGGTCGCGCCGAGCACCGCCAGCCGTTCGCTCCAGCGCAGGTAGGTGCGGGCGAAGCGGCCCCACTTCTCCCGCTGCCAGTCGCTCCCATCCACATTGAAGACGACCGGCACGCCGAGGCAGCGCAGCAGGATTGCGACCGGGGCGTTGCCGACGCCGCACATGTAGACGACGTCGGGCCGCCGTGCTGGCCGCAGCAGCAGGTCGAGCGCCGAGAGCGCGGTGTGGCTGATCGTGTCGAGATGCTTGGTCGCGATGCTGGGCAGCCGGACGAGCCGCACGCCGCGGTAGGTGCGCCAGCGCCAGGTGATGTGGTGCGCCCGGCAGTAGACAGTCACGCGGTGGCCGCGCGCCGCCAGCCGGGCGCCCAGCTCCTCGGCGCAGGTCTCGAAGCCGCTATAGCTGGCCGGGATGCCGCGCGTGCCCAGCACCGCCACGCGCAAGCGCACCCGGTGGGCTGCCGGCTCGGCCCGAACGGGGGTCGCGAGCGCCTTCGGCCGCGCCTCCTTGACCGCTGGCGTCCTCACCGTCATGCTGCGCTCCGGGTCGCGCGCCGTCCGATGCCGGCCAGCCAGGCGCGCGCACCCGCGTCGGTCCAGACGAACATCAGCGCCCAGACCGGCAGCCGGTAGCGGTAGAGCCCGCCGAGGTTGCCGACGGCGAGCGCGGCCACGACCGCGTAGACGATGACGAAGGCAACGAGCGCGAGCGACAGGCCGTCACGCGCACGGAGACCGCGCGCCAGACCGCTCAGCGTGAACGGCAGCAGCGCGTACCAGCCGAGCATCTCCGCAACCGCGAGCGTGCCGAGCGGTCCGTGGATCTGCCAGGGCAGCGGAGCCAGGAAGAAGTAGACCAGGCCGAGCGGCAGGTAAACCAGCGCCTCCTCGACCGTCTCGAACGGCTCGGCCGGGCCGATCCGCGAGCTCGCGACGTCCGCCTGCGCCAGTCGGTCGACGGTGAGCCGCGCCAGCGAGACGTTATCGAGCACCTGCTGCAACTGGCCGCTCGCGTGGAGCAGGCCGAGCGCCAGCGCCGCGGCCGCGACGGCCGCGGCCAGCGTGACCGCGACGGCGCGCGCCCGGGCGGGTGACGCGAGGGCCGTTTGCATCCCCTCCCGCGCCAGCAGCGCCCCCAGCGCCAGCGCCGGCAGCAAGAGGAGCACCGCCTGCGCCCGCACGAAGGCCAGGAGCGCGACGTTGGCCGCGAGGAGGAGCGCTGCCGGCAGGCTCGGGGATCGCACCAGCCGCCCGAACCAGAGGAACGCGCCCACCGTTGCGTAGAGGACGAGCGCCTCCTTGAGATTGAGCGCGGTGAAGTAGACGAACGAGGGCAGGCCGAGGGCCAGTGCCCCGGCCAGCCAGCCGGCGGGCATCTGCCCGAGCCACCTGCGATGTCCGCCCGGCTCGGCGACGCCGGCCGCGTCGTCCGGGTAAGGCGGGGCGCGCCGCGACGGGCCGGCCGGCGCAAGCCGCGCCAGCAACACGAGCTGGATGGAGGCGAGTACGCCGATTGACGCGTTGAACACCTGCACCCGCCAGGTCTGGCGGCCGAACAGGGCATAGAGCGCCGCCACAATCTCGTCGTAGCGCGTCCAGGATGAGCCGAACACGCTGAATGGCAGGGCACCGCCGAGCGGGAGGCCGGCCTGTGCCGGCGTGATCTCGTCGCGCCAGAGCGCGACGAGCGCCCAGGCCCGCTCGTCGAACCCCCGCGCGTCGAGCGGCTGGTACTGCGGCCAGAGCGTGGTCAGCGCGACAACGGCCAGTCGCAGCACCACACCCACTCCGACGACCGCGACCGGCCAGGTTAATCCGATGGGGCGCCAGCTCCGACACCACCCCTCGACCGCCTCTGCCGGCGCCCGTTCCGCATCGCCCGGGGATCCGGGGCTGCACGCAGCTGGCGGGGCGGGCGAGCTTGGCGCGGTCACGGCGCTGCCTCGGCCTCCGCGCCGCCCGGGTGGTGCGGTGTCCCTGCCACCTCGCGCGCTACCACCGTGCCGGCCAGCCACCAGAAGACGTACGTCATGAACGGCACGTCGTAAAGCGGCGTCGAGATGCCGTTGACCGCGATCCCGACCCCGGCCGCCACCACCAGCAGCGGAAACGCGAGGTCCATCGCCCGCCGCGCTCGGAGCACCTGGCGCGAGCCGTACCAGAGCGTGCCCAGAAAGGCGCCGAGGTAGGCGCCCAGCCCGAGCAGGCCGAGCTCACCGGTGTACTTAAAATAGAGGCTCTCGCCACCCGTGCCGTCGCGGTTCAGACGCAGCGCCGTCTGGCCGGCGGTGCCGACACCGTGGCCGAATAGCGGCCGCTCACGCAGGGCACTCAGGCTCGTGGCCCAGGCCGAGCGGTGGCCGACGGTCGAGGGATCCTCGCCACGCACGGCCTGACGCAGCGCCGCCGCCGCCTCGATCCGCGAGAGCGGGCCGGTCGGCGAGCGCGCCAGCGCCGCCGCGTGAGCCCGCTCCTCGATATCCGGGTCGGCCCAGAGCGAGGGGAGCGAGGTGACCGCCGGCAGGAGCACCTGGAGCCAGCCGGCCAGCAGCATTGCGCCGATCGCCATGGCCACCGCCACGCCAGCCGTGGTGAGCGCCGAGGCCAAGAGGCGGCGCGTGAAGAACAGCAGCAGCAGCCCGAACTGGACGATGCAGGCGACGATGCTCGCCCGCGTCAGCGTCAGGTCGAGCGCGAACAGCGCCAGCACGACCAGCGCGAACCCGAGCCGGCGCTGCTCCGGTCGCGCGGTGAACGCCACGATCATCGTCGCCGGCAGCACGAACAGGTAGGCGAGGGCGAACGGCTGCGCGCTCAGGTGCCAGGAGACCGCGCGCCGCAGCACCTGCGGTCCGAAGGAGCTGAAGAAGTTCTCCGGCAGCCCGGCGGGGTTGAAGGGATTGGTCGGGTAGTAGAGGTTCAGGAACTCGTTGTGGTAGCGCACCACCCCCAGGTCAACGAACGCCTCGACCGGCACGAAGAGGCGCTCGACCGCACCGATCACCCCAGCCGCCGCACCCGTGGCGACCAGCAGCACGATGACGGCGCGTTCGAGCCGGGCCGAAACTGGCGTGAGGCGCGCCGCCAGGTAGATGGCGGTCCAGAACGCCACGTCGCGCAGCGCGTAGAGCCGCCCGACGAGCGACAGGTCGCCCTCCGTGGGCAGCGCCGCCCAGATCGCCGCCTCGGCGAGAAAAACGAGCGCGCAGAGGTCCGGCCAGCGCAGGTCGCGCCCGCGCGGCAGTCGCAAGCCGTGGCGGCGCAGCGCCGTAAGCAGGACCGCCGCGATCGTGAGCTCTTTCCAGGCGGCCAGCGCCTTGAGCAGCGCGATCGGCAAGCCCGCGTTGAGCAGCACCGTCACCACCAGCACGTGGATCGGCAGCAGGAGGATGAAGAGGAGGACCGCCAGGCCCGGCCAGCCGATGCGGCCGACGCCGCGCAGCCAATCGACGTCAGCCCGGGGCAGGGCTGGCAGGGCCGGCATGGTCCGCCAGGCGCCGACCCGGTCCAGCCACCCCTGATCGGCCGCCGCATCGGGCGCGGCGTGCGCCGCGGCACGAGCCACGCCGGTCGCGGGGCTGCCGTCAGGCGCG
>JBHOQZ010000470.1:0-2955 GCA_042408635.1 Chloroflexota bacterium | reverse complement strand
GTTGAGGGTCTCGACCGCGGAGGTGGCGACCACGTCGCCGGCGTTGAGGCCGGCGACGACCTCGCTGCGCCGCCCGTCGGAGACGCCGACCGTGATCTCGCGTTGCTTGACCTGGTTGCCGTCGACGACGAACACCACCGTCTTGCCGAGCCGCGAGGTGATCGCCTCGTTGGGCACGAGCAGGACGTTCTGGCGCTCCTGCGCGGTGATGCGCACCTGGGCGAACATCCCGTCGCGCAGCGTGCCGTCGTTGAGGTCGGGCCAGATCTTGACCGTGAAGGTGCGGGTGCGCTGGTCGGCGGTCGGCGAGATTGTCACGACGCGCGCCGGGAACTCGCGACCCGCATAGGCTGCGGTCGTGAGCACAACGCGCTGCCCCTCGCGGATCTGACCGATCTGGCTCTCTTCAACGCCGACGTTGACCTCGACCTCACGGCTGACCAGCGTGAAGATCGGCGCGTTCGGCCCGGCCAGCGCTCCCTGGTTGAGGTACTTCTGCGAGATTGCCCCGTCGAACGGCGCGGTCAGCACCGCGTCGCGGCGGTTGATGCGCGCGATCTCGAGCGCCGCCGCGGCCTGGAGCACGCCGGCCTGCGCCGTCTTGACGTCGGAGGCTGTGTAGGGATCGGACCGCAGCTCGGCCTGGGCGACCGCCTGGGCGATCGCCTCCTGCTGCGCGCGGATATCGGCGTCGCTGGCGGGCTGCTGAGCCTTGAGCAGGTTCTGCCGCGCCTGATCGACGGCGGCACGCGCCTGCTCGATATCGGTCTCGGAGCCCGGGCGGATTGCCTTCTGGAGCTGCTGCTCGAGCTGGACGATCTGCTCCTGCGCCGCCTGAATGTCGGCGTCGGAGCCGGGCCGGATCACGGTCCGCAGGTTGGCCTCCTGCTGCGCCACGACCTGCCGCTGCGCCTCGATCTGATAGTCGGTGAACGGCTTGAGGCGCATCTGAAGCGTCTGCCGGGCCTGATCCACCGCCGCCTGCGCGACCGCGAGGTCCTCCGGCGTCGGCTGGCTGAGCAGGTAGTTCAGCCGCTCGGTCGCGCTCTGGAGCGTGGCGCGGGCCGAATCAAGGTTCGACTGCGCGGTCTGGACGTCGGCGATGTTGGGGCCGGCCGTGAGCTGGTTGTAGCGGGAGAGCGCGGCCTCGAGGTTGGCGCGCGCTGTGCCGACCGCCGTCTCGGCCGTGGCCACGTCCGTGATCGACGGACCCTGCGCGACCTGGTCGTAGCGTGCCTTGGCGCTGTCGAGGGCGGCCTGCGCGCTCTGGATGGCGGCCTGCGCCGAGGCGACCTGCGCCGGATCGGGCGTGTTCAATAGGCGCTGGTAGCGCGCCTGGGCCGCCGCGACGGCCGAGGCTGCGTTGTTCACGGCCGCGGTGGTGCTGATGACGCGGAAATCGCCGTAGGGGCTTAGCACCTCGCGCTCGCGCCCGATCGCGGCGGTGTTGGCCGCGGCGGCGCCCTCGGCCTGGGCCTGAGCGGCCTCGATCGCCGAACGGGCCGAAGCCAGCTCCTCAGGCGTCGGCCGACTATTGAGAAGCTGCTGGAACTGGGCCTGGGCCGAGTTGAGCTGCGCCTGCGCGGACTGGATCTGCGCCTGGGCAGCCGCCAGGTCGGCGGGCTTGGGCTGCGAGCGCAGATCCTGAAGGCGTGCCTGAGCCGCGGCCAGCGTATTGCGCGCCGAGTCGACCTGCGCAGCCGCCGCGGCGACATCGGCCTGCTTGGGGCCCGTGCGCAGCTCGTCCAGCCGCGCCTGGGCGCTGGCGACGTTTGCCTGCGCGGTGTCGACCGCGCTCTGGGCCGAGGCGATCACGTCGGCGGTCGGGCCCTTGCGCACAGTCTCGTAGCGGGCGATCGCCGACTCGAGCGCGGCCTGCGCGCTGGCGATGTCCTCTGGGCGCGCTGGCGCCTCCATCTCAGCCAGGCGCGTGCGCGCTGCCTCGAGCTGGGCGTAGGCGGTCTGCACGCTCTCGGGCCGACCCTGGAGCAGGCCATTGAGGCGCGCGCGCGCGGCGTCGAGTGCGGCTTGCGCATTGACGACGTCTTCGGGGCGACCCTGGATCAGCGCCCGCAGGCGGGCCTCCTGGGCCTCGAGGTTGGCCCGCGCGGTGGCGATGTCTTCCGGCCGGCCCTGCATGAGCGCCTGGAGGCGGGCCCGGGCGGCCTCGACGGAGGCGTTGGCCGCCGCGACGTCCTCCTCGCGAGCACCCTGCAGCACCGTGGCCAGGCGCGCCTCGGCGGAGGCGACGTTGGCCTCGGCCTGGAGCACGGCGGCATCGAGGTTGGCCGTCTCGAGCTCGGCCAGCACGTCGCCCGCCTTGACGACACTGCCGATGTCGACGTTGAGCCGTTCAACGCGGCCGCTGGTCTTGGCGACGATGTTCACCGACTGCCGGGCGATTATGTTGCCCGAGTAGTTCAGGTTCGCGGCAACGTCGCCCGCCGCGATGGTGGCCGTGCGGACCGGGGTGCCCGGCCGCTCCGGGCCGCGCTGGCCCTGCGGCGCCGCCGACTGCGGCTGCTGCGTGCAGCCGACGGTCACCACCGGCACGAGCAGGGCCGCGGCCAGGATGGGCACCAACCGCTTCCGAATCATTCTCTAACCTCCCGAGCCGTTCGCTCGCAATGCCGGTTGCATGGTGACGGCGCCGCTGCCTCCGGTCTCGACCGACCGGCCACTCCCACCGGGTGCCGCCGCAGGCGCCGTCGTCGCCGAATTCAGGTCGCCTTCCTGCACCCGCTTGAGCGCGAGCAGGCCGCGCTCGAGCGCCTCGAGATCGCCGGCCTCCAACCGCTGCAGCAACCGCGTCAGGATCGCCAGGTTGGAGGAATGGAGCCGCTCGATCAGGCGCCCCCCCCTCGGGCGATAGCCGGACCTGCACCACACGGCGGTCGTGCCTATCGTGATCGCGCACAATCAACCCATGCTCGACCAACCGGTCGAGCACACCCG
>JBHOQZ010000456.1:0-15290 GCA_042408635.1 Chloroflexota bacterium | reverse complement strand
CGGGTTGGCCGCTTCGCGCCGGCCCGGCGCCTCCACCCCGGCGGTGCGACTTCCCTCACCTCGCAACAGGCGCCGCACCGCTCGCCCGCCGCGGCCGCGCCGCGCGCCCGAGGCAGTCGCGCAGGAAGGCGAGCACGCGCGGCCACGAGTCGGCGCGGGCGTGCGCGTTCGCCTCGGGCGAGCCCCCGTAGGCGAACACCAGCTTGCGGATCGGGTGGAAGCCGGCGAGGATCGTCGTCGGCTCGTAGGGCGGGCCGATCAGGTGGCCGGCGCCGGGGTAGCGCAGATGGACGCGCCGTCCAGCGTGCCCCCGCTCGGCCAGGCGCGCTATGACCTGCTCCGCGAAGAGCGTCAGGGCCACATCGCATCCTCCTCGCCCGAGACGAGCATGACGCCGCCCTGGATGCGCTCGACCGGGATCGTCGCCTCGTCCAGCACCTCCGAGTGATCGAGCGCGAAGAGGAACAGCGGGGTGAGCGCGATCGGCTCCGGCCCCAGCTCGAACCTGTCGAGCCCGCGCCGCAGCCGCTGTTGGAGGTAGGGCCGCGGCGCCTCGCGCCACGTCCACGACGGGCTGAGCCGCCCGGGCGTCGGGACACCCCGCCGGACACCCTGGTGCAGCACGCTGCTGGGCACGTAGCCGACGACGGCCCGCAGGCGCGGGAACGTCGCCCCCAGCAGCAGCGCCAGCTCACCGCCGCGCGAGGTGCCCACGACGCCGAGGCACTCACCGTCGACGCCGGGCTGCGCGGCCAGCCAGTCGAGCGCGGCCTCGAAGGATTCGAGCGGGATCTCGACCAGCTCGGGCGGCAGCGGCTCGATCCCGAAATAGGCGAGCGCGAGCGTCGCGAACCCGTGCGAGGCGAAGAGCGCGCTGCTCAGCTCCGACAGGCCGCCACCCGAGCCGACGACGACGATCAACGCGGGGTGCGGGCCCTCCCGGGCGGGGTGAAGAGCGTGCTGACCAGGCCGCGCTCGCGCACGGGCCGGCGCCTCACGCCCGGCGCGACGTGGAGCCGCTCGATCGAGGTCTCGGCCACGGTCCGGCCGTCGACCTCCGCCGCGAACTGCACGGTCGTCGGCGTGAGGCCCGTCTTGCCGAGTGGGCCGGGGTCGGCCGCGGGGTCGAGCCGCATCGACCAGAGCAGGCCGGTGGCATCCGCCACCGCGTAGCTGCCGCTCAGGGGCGCCTCCGCGGGGTCGACCTCGTCCCCTGGGCCCGCGGCGAACTCGGCCGACGACTCCCAGCGCCGACCGTGGTCGTCGATCAACCTGGCCCGCAGGCGCACGCGCTGCCGTGGCGCCAGCCCGCCCAGGCAGGCCGCGATCGGCGTGTCCGCCAGCGCCTGCCACGGTGCGACCTCGAGGCGCACGCCAGCCCGCTGCTGCCCGTCTGCCATCGCTCCACCTTTCATGCGCCGCCCGCCTGCCCGGCCGGCCTGTTCCGCCGAGCAACCCGGTTCCTGCCGCGCACTCTACCGGAGGCCGACGCCTATCGGATCGGCCGGGGAGCAGCCGCGGCGGGGATGGGGTGCCCAGTCGTCGCGCACCCAGCCCGAGGCCGGCGGCTGGGGTCGGGAGCGCCGGGCAGGCGGGGGTGGCCCGCACCCGGCCGCGGCCGGGCCGGGTGGCGACGCGACGCGGTTGCGGTATGCTTGGCGGGATGGGCCGGCCGCGCCCGTGCCGGGTGCCGGGCCGCCGCTCGAGATTGGTGAGGAGGACGTCGATGGAGCTCAACCTCGACCTGCTCAAGGAGCTCTGCGAGACGCCGGGCATCCCCGGCTACGAGGACGCCGTGCGGGCGGTGGCGGTCCGGGAGCTGCGGGTCCTCTGCGATGAGGTGCGGATCGACGCGCTCGGCAACGCGATCGGGCGCAAGCGCGGGGACGGGCCGCGCGTGATGATCGCGGCGCACCTCGACGAGATCGGCTTCCTCGTCAGGCACGTCGACGAGAAGGGCTTTCTGCGCCTGCAACCCGTCGGCGGCTGGGACGCGCGGGCGATGTTCGCCCAGCGGGTGATCGTGCAGACCGAGGACGGCGCCCGGCTGCGCGGCGTCCTGTCGACCCACGCCAAGCCGGCGCACCTGCTGACCGACGAGGAGCGGCGCCAGGCCCCGCGGCACGACGACTACTTCGTCGATCTGGCCCTGCCCGCGGAGGAGGTTCAGCGGCGCGTGTCGATCGGCGATCCGGTGACGATGGACCGGCCGGTCGAGCGCCTGGGCGACCGCCGTCTGATCGGCAAGGCGATGGACGACCGGGCGGGCGTCTTCGTGATGCTCGAGGCGCTGCGGGCGCTCGGCTCCCACCGGGCCGACATCTACGCGGTCGCCACCGTGCAGGAGGAGGTCGGACTGCGCGGCGCCGCGACCGCCGCCCACGAGATCGCGCCGCAGATCGCCATCGCGCTCGACGGGACGCTCGCGGTCGAGCCGCCGGGCGGGGAGGAGTCGGACGCGGTGTCGCGCCTGGGGGCGGGCGTGGCGCTCAAGGTGTTCGACAGCTCGCACCTCTCGCACCCGAAGCTCCTACGGCACCTGCGCGACATCGCCCGCCGCGAGGGTATCCGCTTCCAGATGGAGGTCCTGCCGCGCGGCGGCACCGATGCCGGGTCGATGCAGCGGGCGCGCGGCGGCGCACCGGCGGTGACGCTCTCGATCCCGATGCGCTACGTCCACACGGTCAACGAGATGGTCGACCTGGGCGACGTCGAGGCCGCGGTGACGCTGCTCGCCCGCTACCTCGAGGAGGTCGAGCTCGACCGCTACGCGCTCACGTAGCCGACCCGGCCGGTTTGCACGCCCGGCGGCGCGACCCTATGATCAATGGGGTGCGCGGCCGGGCCCGGCCGCGCCCGCCCACTCTGCTCCAGATCGGGAGTTCCCCGCGCGTGACCCACCCGGGTTCACCCTGGCGTGCCGACGCCGTCTCCGCCCGCCCGACACCTGCCGGCAGCGGCAGCGCCGTGGCGGAGGGCGATTCCGCGCCCATCCCGGCCGTCGAGCTGGCCGGGCCAGTCGTGCCCCGCTCGCGCCTGCTGGCCTGGGGCCGCGCCCTCGTCGCCGGCCTGGCCGACCTACGCGAGCCGCTCCTCGTCTTTTTGCTGCTGCGCATCGCCCTCTCGTTCATCGCGGGCTACAGCGTCATGGCGTTCGTGCCCCTCTTCGAGGTGGCGGCGCCCGGCTACGACCGTCCCCCGCTCGACCGCCTGCAGGAGGTGACGCTCGGCGTCTGGCAGCGGTGGGACGGTCAGTGGTATCTGAAGATCGCCACACTCGGCTACGACCCGCACGACGGCAGCTACGCCTTCTTCCCTCTCTACCCGGCGCTGATCGCCGGGCTGAGCGCGGTGGGCCACCTGCCGCAGCTCGTGGCCGGGCTGGTGATCTCGAACCTCGCCTTCTTCGTGGCGCTGGTCTACCTGCACCGCCTCGTGCGCGCGGATTTCGGGCCCTCTGTCGCCTCGCGCACGCTGCTCTACCTGGCGGTGTTCCCCGCCGCGCTCTACTTCTTAGCCGTCTACACCGAGTCGCTGTTCCTGGCGCTCACGGTGGCGGCGTTCTACTACGCGCGCGGCGGCCGCTGGTGGCTCGCCGGCGGGCTCGGCCTGCTGGCCGGCCTCACGCGCAGCGCCGGGATCGTGCTCTGCATCCCGTTCGCGCTCGAGTTCGCCCGTCAGCGCGGCTGGGATCCCGGGCGGCTGCTCGACCCGCGCCTGCTCGCGACCGGCCTGCCGGCGGTCGGCGTGGCGCTCTACGTCCTCTTCGCCTGGGTCACCACGGGCGATCCGCTGGCGATGACGCACGCGCAGATTCAGTGGGAGCGCCACTTTACCTGGCCCTGGCAGGCGCTGGCGATGGGCTGGCAGGTCATGGTGCCGGGCACAGAGACGCCCGTGCTGCCCCAGTTGCCGGGCTCCCCGCCGCGGCCCGGCGAGTTCTGGGGTGGCTTCCTCGAGAGCAACGGCTACAACTTCCTGGCGGCCGTACTCGGCCTGGCGCTGGCGGTCGTCTCGCTCGTCAAGCTGCCGCCGGCCTACAGCTGCTACCTCGTCGGGCTATCACTCTTTCCGCTGTTCTCGGCCTCGCAGGTGCTGCCGCTCTTCTCGATGCCCCGCTTCCTCGCCACCGCCTTCCCCCTGTTCATCGTGCTGGCGCTGTTCGGGCGGCGGCCCTGGCTGCACCAGGCGATCCTCATCCTGTTCGCACTCCTGCTGGGCGTCTTCACCGCCCGCTTTGCCGCCTGGTACTGGGTGGCCTGACGGCCGCGCGCCGCCAGATGAACCCGCGCGGCTGCCCGTGCGTCGGATGAGCGGAGGGGCTTGGCCGCGCCGGTGTCGGCCGGTATGATTCCGATCTCAGAACAGACGTTCGAGGGAATGCTCGAGGCAGTGGGTGGCGGCCGTGGGTCGCGGAACGCGTGAGGTGGCAGCGATGGAGACGAAGGCGATCCTCCTGGCGGAGAACGACCGGGTGCGCAACTACCTGAAGCTCGTGATCGCCGACCTGACCGACGAGCAGGGGCGCTACGGCCACACCGCGGTCGACGAGCGGCCCATCGGCGCCATCGTCCAGCACATCTACGGCAGCCTCCGGCTGATCGCAGAGGCGGTGCGCGCCGGCGGGGTGGGCCAGGGTGTGGTCCCCCAGGCCCGGGGGGTGACAGAGGTGGCGGCGCGAGTTCCGCGGGCGGGGGAGGCGAGGGACGACCGGCTGCCCGGGCTGGGGGAGGCCGGGGCGCAGCGGGCGCCGGTGCCGCGGGAGGCAGGGACCGGGCAGCCGCCGGTGTCAGGAGAGGCCGGGACGCCGGGGAGCGTGGCGGAGACGCTGGCCTACATCGACCGGTTGCACGACGAGGTGGCGGAGGTGTGGCGCAGCTTGAGCGACTCGGAGCTCGAGCGCGAGGTGACGCTGCCCTGGGGCGAGCGCACGACCGGCGCGGGGGCGCTCCTCGCCGGGGTCGCGCACGCCCACCGGCACATCGGGCACATCATCGACGCGCGCTGCCTCGGTGGCTTCAAGACACGCGCCCTCGGGTAGCGCCCGGGCGCTCAATCGGCCGTCGGGCGTCGCGCGGCGAGCGCCTCGGCGCCCTGCCGGCGCCGGAGCGCGTCGCTGGCGCGGAAGACGAACGGGTTGAGGGCGATCGAGAGGAGCGCGCCGGCCAGGATGAGCTGCTGGCCCGCCGGCGGCAGCAGGCCGAGCGCGAGTCCCAGCCCAACCAGGATGAAGGAGAACTCGCCGATCTGGGCCAGGCTCGCGGAGACGGTCAGGGCGGTTTCCGGCGGGTGGCGGAAGGCGAGCACGATCAGCCAGGCGGCCAGCGATTTGCCCACCATGATGGACGCCACCACCCCTAGCACCTGCCACGGCTGCTGAACGAGGATCGCCGGATCGAACAGCATGCCGACCGACACGAAGAACAGCACCGTGAAGACGTCCTGCAGCGGCTGGAGCTCCCGCGCCGCAAGGTGGCCGTGGTCGGACTCGTTGATCACCACCCCGGCGAAGAAGGCGCCGAGCGCGAACGAGACCCCGAACAGCGCGGCCGAGCCGAAGGCGACCCCGAGCGCCATCGCCACCACCGCCAGCGTGAACAGCTCGCGCGAACCCGTCTGGACGACGCGCTCGAGCAGCCACGGGAACAGCCGCGTGCCGACCACCAGCATGAGCGCGACGAAACCGGCGACCTTCGCCAGCGTCAGGGCCAGCGTCAGCAGCAGCGGCTCCCCGGCGTCGCTCCCCGCCAGCGGCTGACCGCCGAGCGCGACCGCGAACGCCGGCAGGAGCACCAGCGCCACCACCATGGCGATATCCTCGACGATGAGCCAGCCGACCGCGATCCGCCCCTCGGGCGAGGCGACCTGACCGCGCTCTTCGAGGGCGCGCAGCAACACGACCGTGCTGGCGACCGAGAGGGCCAGCCCGAAGACCAGGCTTGCGCCGAGCGACCAGCCCCACCAGCGCGCCAGGAAGGCACCCAGCGCCGTGGCCGCCGCGATCTGCGCGACCGCGCCCGGCACGGCGATCGTGCGCACGGCCAGCAGATCGCGGATCGAGAAGTGCATGCCGACGCTGAACATCAGCAGGATCACGCCGATCTCCGCCAACTGCGGCGCCAGGTGCGTGTCGGCGACGAAGCCGGGGGTGAACGGCCCGATCCCCATCCCCGCCAGCAGATAGCCGACCAGCGGCGGCAAGCGTAGGCGGCTGGCAACCAGGCCCCCGACGAAGGCGAAGGCGAGCGCCACCGTCATCGTGGCGATCAGGGCCGTTTCGTGTGGCATCGGGCGGACCTCCGCTGCGGGTGGTCGAGCCGGGTTAGAGCCAGTCGATGCGGCGGAAGAAGAGCGCCAGGCTCACGCCGACCGTCAGCATGAGGCCGAGGGCATAGTAGGGATAGCCGAAGGACCAGTCCAGCTCGGGCATGGTCTTGAAGTTCATGCCGTAGATACCTGTGACGAGCGCAACCGACATCAGGATCGTCGAGATGGCCGTCATGCGCTTCATTACCACGTTGAGGTTGTTGGAGGTGACGCTGAGATAGGCGTCGAGCGTGGTAGCGAGCATGTCGCGGTAGAGGTCGACCGTGTCGACCGCGCGCAGCACATGGTCGTAGACGTCCTGAAGGTAAAGCCCGGTCTGGGCGTCGACGATCGGGGCATCGCGGCGGATCAGAACGTTGAGGACGTCGCGCTCGGGCGCGAGCACGCGCCGCAGCGCCAGCAGACTGCGCTTGAGCTGGAAGAGCGTCGCCAACGAGGCGCGGGTCGGCCGCTCGAGAATCTCCTCCTCAACGGCATCGATGCGGTCGACGATCGCATCGATTACGGGAAAGTAGTGGTCGACGAGGGCGTCGAGGAGGGAGTAGACGACCGCGCCCAGGCTGCGGCCGACCTCGACCTGGTTGCGCTCCCAGCGCGCCGCGCTCTCGGCGATCTCGGGCGCGGGACCGCGGTGGACGGTGATCAGGAAGCTCTCGCCGAGGAAGAGGCTGATCTGCTGGAGGGTGACGTCGCCGCGGGGATCGAGGTCGACCGCGTAGCACACGATGAAATAGTACTCGGGGTACTCGTCGACCTTGGGCCGCTGGTGCGCCCGCAGCGCGTCCTCGACCGCGAGCGGGTGCAGATGGAACGCACGCTGCAGCTCGGCGAACTCCTCGGCCGTCGGGTCTTCGACGTCGAGCCAGAGAAAGCGCTGCTTGAGCCGACACTGCTCGATCTCCCCGGCGGAGGGGGGATCATGGCGCGCGGGTGCTAGCGCGATCGTCGTCGGGGCAGCTCCGCCGTTGAAGCCGCCTCCGCCGCCCCAAGTGTGGGCGGGCGGGTGGAAGGCAGAGGCATGGTGGTTCGGGTCGGGCTCGGCGGCGGACGGGGCGGACGGCGGGGTCCAGCGCAGCAGCGTCTTGATCATGCGGGCTCACCCAACCAGCCGGGTGCGGTCGGGAGCTGACGGCGGGGCCGGCGCCCGCCCGGCACGCGAGATGCGGAGAAGTGGCGTGTAGCGCGCTTCTTGGGCGCCGAAACGGGCCCAGGCGATCGTGCAGCGCGGTACAATGGCGCTTGGCACGGCCGCAAAGCGGTGGTGGGCGGCGGTGCCGGCGCGTGGTGGCCCCCAACCGCTGGCTGGCCCCTACTCGGCGGGCGGGGCGGGCAACACACACGAAAGGGAGATGACGACAGCATGCGACGCATCCTCTTCCTGGCCCTCGTCGCGCTCGCGCTGGTCGGCGTCCCGGCGCACCCTGCCGTCGCCGACACCGGCTCGACCAGCACCGGCTCCGTCATCATCGTCTACAACCCCGGCTTCGTCGCGAACGCGGTAAGTGGCCGCATCGTGAATTATCCCTCAAACGTCTACCGGCTGACGGTCGTGGCCCAGCTTTTCGACGGTTCGCACCGCAATTACGATGTCGGCCCCTTCAACGGCTGGAGCTTCGTCTTCCAGGGCATCCAGCTCGCGCAGATCAAGTCCGTGACCGTGGCCGGGTTGCCGTCCGGCTCGCCCGCCCCCACCGTCACCACCTCCCCCGGCTACACCGCCGACCTCGTCTTCGTCGGCGACTTGTACGGCTACGGCTACGGTGGTTATGGGTACGGTGGCTACAGCTACGGCGGCTACGGCTGGGGGCCGTTCTCGTACTTCGGCTACGGCTACTGCCCGTGGTACGGCCTCGGCTTCGGCCCCTGGTACAACGGCTACCCG
Source organism: Chloroflexota bacterium (assembly GCA_042408635.1). Classification (GTDB taxonomy): domain Bacteria; phylum Chloroflexota; class UBA6077; order FW602-bin22; family JBHOQZ01; genus JBHOQZ01. Next base: position 7,081 of record JBHOQZ010000456.1, on the reverse strand, counting down.
GCGATCCCCGGTCGCAGCTATCCGTTCGAGGCCCCGACCTCCCGCTAGCGCAAACTGCTCCTGGCCTGCCCGTCCCGCCGGGAGGGGCAGGGCAGGGGGCGACACCGGCAACCCTGAGGCACCTGCGCGCCGCCACCGCACCACCACCGCCGGCCGCGGGCCGAACCGCGATCACCCGCGAGCCCCCTCCCGGCTGAGCGCCCGACGCGCCCCGGCGAGGGGGTTCGTCATGCCCGCCGACGGCCGGAAGCGGCCGGCGCGGCCGGTCGCCGGGTGTGGTCACCGCCGCGCCAGCCCATCCCGCTCGCGCGGGGAAACGGCCGCCGGCTCGCTCCTGCGGGGAGGGCAGGTAAGGCGTGGCCGGTCAGGTGGCCGCGTCGCGGGCCCGTGGGAAGGCGTCGAGCTCGCCCGGCAGAATCGCCTCCCCGCGCCAGAACGTCCAGCCGCCGCCCGTCTCGTCGAAGCGCTCGGCCCACGCCACCGGCGCGGCGACCTCGCCGGCCGCCTCGTAGAGCCGGTAGTCGACCAGCACCCCGACGCGCCGGCCCGAGACGCCGCCGACCGACGCGGTGGCGGTGCCCGAGCGGGTCGCCTGGAAGGTCGTGCCCTCCAGATCGAGCGGTGAGGCGGCGGCGAAGGCGTTCGACGCGCCGCCCGGCGCCTGGGCGAGGTCGAGCAGCAGCAGGCGGCCGCCCTCCAACAGCAGCAGCGCCTCCTGGCGGCCGTCGCGCAGGCGGTAGCCCAGCCAGCCGACACCGCCGTCCTCGTACTCGACGCGCCCGACGATCAGGTAATCATGCCCGGGATAGCTGAGCGCGTCGCCGACGTCGAGCCCGTTCAGCTCGACCTCGCCAGGTGCGAGCGACCGGCGCGGTGCCAGCAGCTCGGCCACGCTCGGAACCGGCGGGAGCGTGCCGCGCGCCAGCAGCCGCTGGCGCTGGTTGAAGACGCGGTTGACGCGGTCGACCGCGCTGAGTACCGCCGCGGCGTCGGCCTGACCGCGAGCGAAGGCCGCCACCCGCTCCTCCAGGCGCACCAGCTCGGCGTCGAGCGTGGCGTCGGCGGACTGGAGATCCTGGAGGCGGTCAGGGCGCTCGGCGGCGAGCACGTCGAGCGCGGCAACCTCGTCGGGCGTGGCGCGCAGACCGTCGGCGAGCAGGCTGAGGCGCGTCGCCGCCTCGCGCGCGAGCCGGTCGTCGGGCGCCCGCAGCCGATCGAGCTGACCCGAGAGGGCGTCGAGGCGGCGCGCCCACTCGCCCGCCGCCAATCGCTGCCGGCCCAGCGACTCGCGCGCCGCCGAGTAGGCCGCCGCCGCGCTCTCCTCGGCCGCCGCGCGCCGGTAGAACACCACCCCGGCGATGATGAGCGGCGCGACGATGATCGCCGTGGCCGCCAGCGCGAAGAGGCGCCCGCCGGCCGTCTCCGGCTGCGTCACCGACCAGACGGAGCACAACAGCCCCAGCAGAATCCCCAAGCCGGCCAGACCGAGGCCGACCATCCGCGTCGTGTTCCCCAACCCCGTCCCCCCGGGCCCGTGGTATCCGCCGGGTCGGCGGCATGCGGCGTGCCGCGCGGCGCGGGCTACTCCCCGCTGCTGCTCCCGCCCGAGTCGAAGCCGCCACCGCCTCCACTGTCGAAGCCGCCGCCTCCTCCACCGCCGCCACCATCACCACGGCCGAACCAGCCGCCACCGGCGGCCGCGCCACCGACGAAGCCGCCGAAGCCCCCGCCGCGGCCACCACCGCTCCAACCACCGCCGCCACCGTGCCCGCCGCCGCTCCAGCCGTCACCCCCGCCGTCGCCGCGGCCCGAGAAGAGGGTCGAGGCGGTGTCGAACATGCGCACGAGCGCCTCACTCGCGTCGTCGAACGACTGTCCCGCCTCCCGGCTGGCCTCGTCCGGGTTCGTGGGGAAGGCTGGCGGCGCCCAGGTGGGGCCGCCCGAGGGCTGGCCGGACGGCTGCTCACCCGGTCCGCGCCAGCCGCCGGGGTGGTGCGGGCCACCCCAGCCGCCCGGTCCGGGGATGACGATTACCGGCGGTCCGTAGGGCTGCGGCGGGTAGGGCGGGCCATACGGGCCATAGGGGCCGGGCATGTAGGGGCCGCCGAGCGGCCCGGCATAGGGCCGGAACCACGGCGGCGCCGGCACGCCGATCGAGGTGAGGCGCTGAACCCAGCTCTTGTTCAGGCCAAAGGCGATCGCGTAGGGCAGGTACTGCGCCGCCGTCCGGGCCATGCGCTGGCGCACCTCGTCCCGCTCGGGCGCCGGGCCCGGCTCGGCGCGCGGCAGCCGCTCGAGGTAGCGGCGGAAGGCCAGCCAGCGCCTGGCCTCCAGCGCGCCGGCCGCCGTTCGGCTGACGAGCTTCGGCGCGAGCCACATCAGCGCCACGCCGAACAGGCCGAGCGTGATGAACGGCAGCACGACCGCGCCCGTCAGCCAGCCGAACAGGATCGCCGCCACCACGGCGCCGATGATCGAGAGCACCAGCAACCCCACGCCGACCCCGCGCCAGTGCCGCCGCACGTCGCTCGCGACGCCGTTGGTCAGCCCAGCCTCAGCCACCGCCCGTTCGAGCTGGAGCGCGAACTGCGGAATGGCCGGGAACAACCGCCCGCGGATGCGCGACAGGCGCACCGCTCCGGTGCCCTCCTCGGCCCCGTCGGCGGGCGTGCCGGCGAAGATCGCGTCGAGCAGCGTCTGCTCGTAGGGGCGCAGGCGCTCGCCCGGCGGCAGCGGCAGCCGCTCGAGCTCGAAGTCGTGGTTCGAGCCGACGAGCGAGCTGTCGCGCACCTCCCGGATGCGCAGGATGCCGCGCTGGCCGAGGTCGGCCAGCGTCGCCAGCACGTCGTGGGGGTCGGCGCGCTCGTCGATCAACGTGCCGACCATCCCCGGTGGCAGTCGGCTCGGCGGCTCGCTCAGCACCTCCGGCACCTCGCCCACCGCGGGATCACGGCCACGCGTCCAGTAGAGGTAGAGGAGCACCACCAGGCCCAGGATCGGCATGAGCATCAGTGCTAGCAGGCTCAGCGCGCCCTCGGCCACCGGCCGCACCTGCTCGCGCAACCAGACCGAGCGGTCGAACTCCGCCTGCCAGGCCGGTGGGGGCGCGGAGATCGCGCCGTGCGGGAACTGCACGCGCACCTCGGCCTCGCCCCCGGCCGGGATCGGGCGGAGGCTGAAGCTGACGGTGCGCGGGCCCGTCTGGGCGACGCTCGTCGCCACACCCTCGGGATAGGCGGCGAAGCGCACCGCGTCGGCGGGCGCGTCGGCCGGGAGCGTCACCGTGACCGTAGCGGCCTGGATCGGGTAGCCGAGGTCGCGCACCACCGTGCGCCAGAGCTGATCGCCGCCGGGATATTGGAGGATCGCGCCGCGGGCGCGGTAGGCGATCGTCCAGCTCCGCTGGGCGCCGCGGGCGATGTCGCTGAAGAACCACTCGATCTGGAACTCGCCCTGATCGTTGGTGCCGGCGCGAAACGTCTGCGGGCGGGTCGGCTGGCCTGGCTGGAGCTGCGCGTAGGCCGTGCCGTCCTCACTGACGGCAACGTCACCGTAACCGGCAACGTGCTCGAGCGAGAGGGTGCGGAAGCCGCGGCGGATGGGAGAGGTCGGGTTGAAGCTGTACTGCCAGGTCTCGCGCACCAGCACGTCGCCGTTCGGCTGGATCTCCATGGCGACGTCGAGCCGCTGGGCGACGACGGTCGGCGCACCCTGCGCCAGCGCGGCCAGCGGCGCCCCGGCGGTTAGCAGCAGCGCGGCGATAACCAGGAGGATCGCCCGGGCCGGGCGCGCGAGCGCGGGGACCGGCGCGGACGCGGGATCGCGATAGCGGTTCACGGGTCTACCCCCGTTTCGGGGCGGCGCTCCACATCCATAATACCCGCGGCAAGCCGCAAACCGAATCCACCCCTCCGCAACATCGATGCCTCACCCCGCACGCCCCCGTCGGCACGGGCAGGGCAAGCAGCCGCCCCGCGCCGCCAGCACCCGACAGCCGCGTTGCCCGGCCGGCCGCGGATCGAGATGAGGAGGAACCCTGTGACACGATGCTTCATCGCCACGCTCGGCACCGAGACGAACAGCTTCTCCCCCATGCCGACCGGCTGGGCGCAGTTCGAGGAAACCTGCATGGTGCGGCGGGGTGAGCACGGCGACCGGCCGCGCTCGTTCGGCGGCGTGGCGCTCACGTATCGCCAGCTCGCCGAGGCGCGCGGCTGGGAGGTGGTCGAGAGCCTCTGCGCCTTCGCCATGCCGGCCGGGCCGACCGTGCGCGCCGTCTACGAGGCGCTGCGCGACGAGGTGCTGGCCGACCTGCGCGCGGCGATGCCCGTCGACGTGGTGCTCCTGAGCCTCCACGGCGCGATGATCGCCGAGGGCTACGACGACTGCGAGGGCGACCTGATCCGGGCGATCCGGGCGAACGTCGGGCCGGCGGTGCCGATCGGGGCCGCGCTCGACCCGCACGCCCACCTCTTCGACGCGATGGTCGACCACGCGACCGTGCTGGCCTTCTTCAAGGAGTACCCCCACACCGACGCGGCCGAGCGCGCGGCGGACGTCTTCCACCTGGTGGCCGACACGCTGGCCGGCCGGGTGCGGCCGGCGATGAGCGTCTACGACTGCCGCATGATCGGCATCTACCACACCAACCTCGCGCCAATGCGCGCCTTCGTCGACCGGATCTCCGCGCTGGAGGGGCGGGACGGCGTGCTCTCGATCTCGGTCGTCCACGGCTTCCCCTGGGGCGACACCGCCGAGACCGGCACCAAGCTCCTCGTCGTCACCGACAACCAGCCGGAGCGCGGCGCCGCGCTGGCAGAGGCGCTCGGGCGCGAGCTGATCGCGCTGCGCGGGCGCACCACCAACGAGCACCTGCCCATCGACACCGCGCTCGACCGTGCGCTCGCCTCACGGCGCGGACCGGTCGTGCTGGCCGACGTCTCGGACAACGCGGGCGGCGGCGCGCCGGGCGACTCGACGTTCCTGCTGCGGGCGATGCTCGAGCGCGGGGTGCGCGGCGCCGCGCTCGCCTGCATCTGGGACCCGATCGTGGTTTCGCTCGCCTTCGCCGGTGGGGAGGGCGCTACCTTCGACGTGCGCCTGGGCGGCAAGCTGGGGCCGGCCTCGGGCGCCCCGATCGACGCGCGGGCGACGGTGACCCGCCTCGCGCGCAACGCCGTCCAGCGTCGGCGCGACCTGGTCGGGCAGCTCGGCGACGCGGCGGCGCTGCGCATCGACGGCATCGACGTGGTGGTCAACAGTCTGCGCACGCAGACGCTCAGCCCCGACTGCTTCACAGGGCTCGGGATCGATCCGGCAGAGCGGCGGATCCTGGTCGTCAAGTCGAGCCAGCACTTCCGAGCCGCCTTCGAGCCGATCGCGGCCGAGATCCTCTACGTCGCGACGCCCGGCGCCATCCCGCCCGACGTGACGATCATCCCCTACCGCAAGGTGCGCCGCCCGAAGTGGCCGCTCGACCCCGACCTCTTCGACCGTGAGGGCTAGGCCGAACCGCTAGAGCGGCGGCCGGCGATCGGCCCACGGCCGGACGCGCTCGAAGGCGCGGGCGGCGCGCAGCACCGTCACCTCCTGCCAGGGGTGGCCGACGAGCTGGAGCCCGACCGGCAGGCCATCGGCCGAGAAGCCGCCGGGGAAGGCGATCGCGGGCAGGCCGGTGAGGTTGTAGGGCGAGGTGAAGCGACCCCGGTCGAGCACCCGCTCCCAGTCCGGGCCCATCGGCATGGTCCGCAGCGACTCCTCGATCGTGGCTGGCATGACGGCCGAGGCCGGCAGCAGGAGCAGGTCGAGGTCGGCCATCGCGGCGCGCGTCTGCTCGATCAGGGTGCGGCGCGCCCGCTGCGCCCTGACCAGGTCGGTCGCGAGGAGCGTGAAGCCGGCCTCGAGCCGCTGGCGCACGGCGGGCGAGTAGTCCTCGGGCCGCTCGCGGTACCAGGTCTCGTGGATCGCCGCCGCCTCGGCGGAGAGGATCGTTGTGTTGGCGAGCACGAAGGCGCGGGCATCGGGCAGCTCGACATCGACAACGCGTGCGCCCAGCTCGCGGAAGGTCGCCTCGGCCGCGGCCTGCGCGGCGGTGATCGGCTCCGGCAGGTCGATCAGGTGGTTGCGCGGTACCCCGAGGCGCAGGTCGGCCGCACCCGCGTCGATCTGCGCCAGCAGGTCGGGCACGGGCCGCTCGGCAGAGCCGGGGTCGGCCGGGTCGTGGCCGGCCACCGCCTGGAGGACGACCGCACAGTCCCAGACCGTGCGCGTCATCGGGCCGCAGTGGTCGAGCGACCAGGAGAGCGGCATGACGCCCGCGCGCGAGACGCGGCCGTAGGTCGGCTTGAGGCCGACGATGCCGCAGTAGGCGGCCGGGCCCCGGATCGAGCCGCCGGTGTCGCTGCCCATGGATGCCTGGCCGAGACCGGCCGCCACCGCCGCGCCGGACCCGCTGCTCGAGCCCGAGGTCGTCCGGTCGAGCGCCCATGGGTTGCGCGAGGGGCCGAAGTCGGGATGGACGTGGCCGAAGGCGAACTCGAACATGTTGCACTTGCCCACGATGATCGCCCCGGCCGCCCGCAGCCGCTGGACCACCGTGCAGTCGCGCTCCGGCACGCGCCGGGCGGTGATGCGCGCGCCCCCGCTCGTGCGCACGCCGGCGGTGTCGTAGAGGTCCTTCACCGTCACCGGCACGCCGTGGAGCGGTCCGCGGTGGCGCCCGGCCGCGATCTCGGCCTCGGCCCGGCGCGCCTCGGCCACCGCGGCTTCGGCCATGACGGTGATGAAGGCGTTCAGCCGGGGCTCGAGGGCGTCGATCCGGTCGAGCACCGCCTCGACCACCTCGACCGGCGAGACCTCGCGCCCGCGCAGCCGCGGCGCCAGCGCCTCGATCGGCGTGTAGCAGAGCTCCGTCGGCTCGGCCATGGCGTTACCGCTCCCCCGGCAGGCGCAGGTCGGCCGGCTCCGTCTGCGGGGTGATCAGGGTGTCGAGGTGCGCCACCGCGGCGCGGAACCGCGCGAGCCGGCGCGCCAGGTCGGTGGCGCGGTCGGGCTCGAGCGGCTGCTGCGCGTAGCGCATGAC
>JBHOQZ010000455.1:0-6213 GCA_042408635.1 Chloroflexota bacterium | reverse complement strand
GGGGGGGGGGGGGGGGGGGGGTGGGGGCGGACTCATGCCGATGGTCGCGTTGATGAACGAGAGGAACGCCGAGACGCGGGTGTAGACGCCGGGATAGCCCGCGCGGGCGCAGCCGATGCCGTGGCTGACGATGCCGATCTGCACCCAGCCGGAGTTGGCGGCGTTGCGCACCATCAGCGGGCCGCCGCTGTCGCCCTGGCAGGAGTCCTTGCCGCCGCCCGTCACTCCGGCGCAGATCATGATCTGGGCGTTGTACGGCGTGTCGGAGCTGCTGTAGGCCGACTGACAGCTCGAGTCGGCCAGCACGTTGATTTCGACATAACGCAGCACAGACGAGGCCGAGCCGCTCTCGCTGGTGTAGCCCCAGCCGACCGTCGTGGCCACGGCGCCGGTCGTGTCGAGTGTGCCGACCTCACCTGGCTGGATCAGCGGCAGCGTCGGCTTGGTCGAGGCGGCGGCGAGGCGCAGCAGCGCCACGTCGTCGTCGTAGGGGTTGGGGTTGCTCGGTCGGCCGAACTGCGGGTGGACGACGACCTCGACGACCGAGCGCGACTCCCAGCCGGTGCTGGTCGTCACGTCGGTTCCGCCGATGCGGACCGGCGCGAAGGCGCCGGGCGCCAGCGGCGCGCCGCTGGCGCGGGTGGCGCAGTGGGCCGCCGTCATCACCCAGGTCGGTGCGATCAGCGTGCCACCGCACTGGTAGGTGCCGTTGTCGTCGGGGTCGGTGAAGATGAGGAACGCCGCGAAGGGGAACTGACCGCTGGCGGCGACCTGCCCGCCCACGATCCGCGGACCGCGCGGGCCGATCGGTCCGGGCGGCAGCGGCGGCGTTGGCGTCGCGCCGGGTAACGCCTGCGCCGCCGCGACCGGAGGGCCGACCGGCGGCTCCACCGGGTGGAACGAGCCGCCGATCAGCGACGGGGTGACCAGTTGGAGCACGAGCAGCGCGCTGATGAGCGCCGCGACGCCAAGCCCTCGGGTGTGCCTTCCCACACGCCACTCCTGCGATGCGTAATCAGGTCCGGCCGGGCGGGGCGGGCGTTCCCGGATCCGCGGCGCTCGGCGATGACGGATCGTGCCGGAACCGTTGCGAACGGCGCACAGTTTACCTCAGTCCAGCCCGCTCGCGCCAACCATCACGCGATATGCCGTCGCAATAAGCCGCGTGCCGGCGTCAGGCAGCGCGCTCCCGGGGCTCGGCACGGCGCCGCTCGGCCCGCACCCGCACCCCGTGGCGGGGTCGCAGGGTGATGAGGGCCTGGAGCGCGGTGCGGTGGCCGGGGGCCAGCCGGAGCCGCCAGTGCCGGGCGATCGTCGCCAGCACGAGCACGCCCTCGAGCCAGGCGAATGCCTCCCCGATGCAAATCCGGTTGCCGGCGCCGAAGGGGAAGTAGGCGTAGCGCGGGCGCGCCGCCTGCGCCTCGGGCGTCCAGCGGTCGGGATCGAACCGCTCCGGTTGGGGGTAGAAGCGCGGGTCGCGATGCAGCACGAACTGGCTCAGGAGCACGATCGAGCCGGCGGGTACGCGCCAGCCGACGATCTCTACCTCCTCGACGGCCCGGCGCGCGAGAGTCCAGGCGGGCGGGTAGAGCCGCATCGACTCGGCCAGCACCTGCCGGGTGTAGGTCAGGCGCGGCACGTCGTCCACCGTCGGCAACCTGCCGCCCAGAACGGCATCGACCTCGGCGTGGAGGCGCGCCTCGACCTCCGGGTGCTGCGCCAGCAGCAGCCAGGTCCAGGCGAGCGCGTTGGCCGTCGTCTCGTGCCCAGCCAGGAACAGCGTCATCGCCTCGGCCCGCACCTGCTCGTCTGGCATGGGCTGACCGTCCTCGTCGCGGGCCGCCAGCAGCATCGAGAGCATGTCCCCGCGGTCGCCCGAGGCGCGGTGATCCGCGATCAGCCGGTCGACGATCCCGTGCAATCGGGCACGCGAGGCGACCAGCCGCCGCAGCGGTGGCAGCGGCAGCCAATCGAGGCGCTGGATCACCGGCAAGAGCGGCGAGGTCGACCAGCCCAGCAGCTCGGTCAGCGCCTCGCCCACCTCGGGCGCGTCAGCCTCGACGTCGGCGTCGAACAGCGTTTTGCCGACCACCGCTAGCGTCAGCCGCGCCATCTCCTGCGCCGCGTCGAACGTCGCGCCGTCGGTCCACCGCGCAGCCGTCCGCTCGGCGTATTCGGCCATGGTCGCACCGTAGCTCGCGATCCGCTGGCGGTGGAAGGCGGGCTGCAGGAGGCGCCGCTGCCGCAGGTGGAAGGCGCCCTCGCTGGTCAGCAGGCCCTCACCCAGCACGCTGCGGGCCTGCCGCAGGATTTGCCCCTTGACGAAGGCCCGGTGCCGGGTCACCAGCACCTCCTGCACGGCCTCCGGCTCATTGAAGAGGTAGAGGTGGCGCCGGGCCAGCCGCAGGTGGACGGCGTTGCCATAGTGGCGCTGGAGTTCGAGCAGATAGGTTGCCGGATCGCGCCGCAGCCGCCACAGCGACACCAGCGGATTGCCCGGGCGCGGTCCCGGTGGGTAGCTGATCCTGCCCATCGCGTCCTCCGTTGCTCGCATGGTACGTATCGCGAGCGTTGCTGTCGAGGTCACGCGGCGGGGAGCACACCCGTTTCAGCCCGTTGGGCCGCGTGGTGAGCGACTGTCGCGGAGGCGACACGGCCGGGCAGCGCGGCGTCGATCGGGCGGCGACAGGGGCGACCACCGATGCGATTGCCCGTGCGATACTGGCGCGGGCAGGGTTCGCGAGCTCGATCGGCGCCGGCGCGCCGCTGGGCTGAGCCATTGCCCGTGCGATACTGGCGCGGGCAGGGTTCGCGGGCGAGATGGGGGGAGGGGCTAGCGATGCAGCGCTTCCTGATCGACGTGGACACGGGCATCGACGACGCGGTGGCGCTCCTGATGGCGCTGCGCGCGCCCGACGTGTCGGTGGCCGGGGTGAGTGTGGTCGCGGGCAACGTGCCGGTCGACGTGGGGCTGGAGAACACGCGGCGCGTTCTCGACCTGGCCGGGGCGCCGCCCGAGGTGGCGGTGGCACGCGGCGCCGAGCGACCGCTGATCGAGCCGCTGCAAACGGCCGAGCACGTCCACGGCGAGAGCGGCCTCGGCGACTACCCGCTGCCACCGTCCTGGCGCCCGGTCGATCCGCGACCGGCGGCGCTCTGGCTACGCGATACATTGCTCGCCGAGCCGGCGGGCGCGGCCACGCTGGTGGCGCTCGCGCCGCTGACCAACCTCGCCCTGGCGCTGCGGCTCGATCCCGCGATCGCGCGCCGGATCAAGCGGCTGGTCGTCATGGGCGGCTCGGCCGACGGCATGGGGAACGCCACCGCGGCGGCCGAGTTCAATGTTGCGGTCGACCCGGAGGCGGCGCACATCGTCTTCCACAGCGGCCTGCCGATCACGATGGTCGGGCTCGACCCGTGCCGCCCAACCGCCGTCACCGTCGACCGCGCCGCCGACTGGCGGGATCACCCCAGCCCGTGCCTGCGCTTCGTGGCCGGGATCATGTCCCACTTCGGCACCCGCCTGGGGCGCTCGGCGGTGCCGCTCTACGACGCCGTGGCGATGGCGGTTGCGCTCGAACCCGACCTGGCGCAGACAGAGCGGCTTCCGCTCACGGTTGAGCTCGCGCCCGGCCACCACCGGGGCGCCGTGCTCGTCGACCGACGCCCCTGGCGTCGCCACGACCCCGACTGGCCACGGGTCGACGTCGTGCGCGCCGTCGACCGCGCCCGCTTCGAGCGCCTGCTCATCGACCTTCTCGAATGAGCTTCTCCCCGATGTCGCTCCCGACCCCCGGAAGCTGACGAGTGATGCCTTGCTCGGTTAGTCCATCGAGTAGAATGCGCAAAGACGCGATGGTGAGGCGTGCGCATGCGAGAGCCACGAATCTGCATCGTCGGCGGCGTCATACGAGCTGCACCCGCGCCGCTGGTGGCTTCCGGTTACGACCGGGCGACGACTGCCGTCGACTCGCGCGCCGACGAGGCGCCGCTCTGGCTGCGGGTGGGCGGACCGAGCGCGGTTCAGGCAGTCGTGGCCGCTCGCCTCGGCGCCTCGGTCCAGCTCGTCGGCGCGCCGTCGGTCGGGGAGCCGGCCGATGAGCTGATCGAGAGCTTTCGGCGCGAGGGTGTGGACTGCACCCACCTGCGGCGCCCGCCCGGCCAGTCCGCGCCGCCCGACGCTAGGCCAGAGCCGGGTGCGCCGGCGACCCGGCCCGAGCCAGGGGTGGACCTGACCGAGGCCGGCGCCGCGACCGCGGCGGTGTCACAACCGTCGGACGACGCAGCCGGCATGCCGTCCTGGCTGGCGGGGGCGAAGCACGCCCTGGAGGTCGCCGACTGCGTGCTGCCCGCCGGCGATCTGACGCCGCAGGACCTGGCCGCGGTGCTGCGCCTGACGCGCGCGTGCGGTCCGCGCGTCGTCTGGCGAGCCGGCGCCGTCCCGATCCCGGCCCATCTGTTGCGGCTGGTCGACGTGCTGGTGCTCGACCCGGCCGCGGCCGCGGCCCTGAGCGGCGTGGATCCCGACGACGCCGCCCGCTCGACGGCGTGGCTGCACGCGCTCGGCCCGCCCGTGGTGATCGTGACCCGCTCAGGCGGCGGCGCGCTCGTGAGCGCCACCGACGGCAGCCAGGCGATCGGCGCCCGCCATCCCGCGGTCCGGGACAGCGCCCTGCGCGCCGACATCTTCATGGCGGCGCTCGCGGTCGAGCTCGCCTCCGGGCGCGGCGCGGTCCGCGCCACCCAGACGGCCGAGGTGGTGCGCGTGCTGGCGCGGCTCGACCGGGCGCGGGACATGGCGCTCCCCTCCGCCGCCGAGATCGAGCGTGTCCGCCGGGCGCACTACACCGGCCACCTCGAGCCGCGCCGGGCGGGCTCGTCCGATCGAGGCGGCGGGTAAACGGGCCAGGCGGCCCGGAGCGACGCGGTCGCGGGCGAGCCGAAGCCCGGCCGCCCGGGCGTTTCGCCGCCCGACGCTAGGCCAGAGCCGGCCCTACCTCCGCGTGGGGGCAGCCGCGCCGGCGGGAGCCGTCGGGGCGCGGCGCAGGCCGGACTACGGATAGAGCCAGCAGCGGACGGTGCGGCTAGGGCCGACCGGATTGAGCGGCGGCGGCTCCTCCAGGCAACGCGGCATCACGTGGTGGCAGCGGGCGGCAAAGCGGCAGCCGGGTGGCAGGTTGGCCATGTGGGGCACGGTGCCCTCGATCGTTTCGAGCCGGTCGCGCCGCACGCCCAGGCGGGGCACGCTCGCCAGCAGCCCCCGCGTGTAGGGGTGCTTCGGGTCACGGAAGAGGCTGACGACGTCAGCACGCTCGACGATCTGCCCGGCGTACATGACCGCCACCTCATCAGCCATCTCGGCGATGACGCCCAGGTCGTGGGTGATGAGCAGGAGCGAGGTGCCCAGCCGGTCGCGCAGATCGCGCATCAGGTCGAGGATCTGAGCCTGGATCGTCACGTCGAGCGCGGTCGTCGGCTCGTCGGCGATCAGCACCTCGGGGTGGCAGCTCAGCGCCATCGCGATCATCGCGCGCTGGCGCATGCCACCCGAGAGCTCGTGGGGGTAGGCGTCGACACGCCGCTCGGGGATCGGGATCCCGACGAGCTTGAGCTGCTCGATCGCGCGGGCGCGCGCCTCCCGGCGGCCGACCCCCTGGTGACGCATCACCACGTCCATGATCTGCTCCCCGATCGTGTAGACCGGGTTGAGCGAGGTCATCGGCTCCTGAAAGATCATCGAGATGCGCACACCGCGGATGGCGGCCATCTCCACCTCGCTGCGCGTCAGCAGCTCCTCCCCGTCGAACTCGACCGAGCCGGAGACGATGCGCCCGTTGCTGCCGAGCAGGCGCATGATCGACAGGCAGGTCACGCTCTTGCCGCAGCCGCTCTCTCCGACCAGGCCGAGCGTCGTGCCGCGGCGCAGCTCGAACGAGACGTGGTCGACCGCCGGCACGACGCCTCCCTCGGTCGCGAACTCGACGCAGAGGTCGCGCACCGCCAGCAAGACGTCGCCGCCGGCCGGGGCGTGCCGGCCGTCGGCCTTGGTCAGCGCGGTCGTCACCGCCTCACCCCTTCTGCCAGGTTGCCATGAGGAGCCTCCCCGTTCGCGTCGCGGGACCGTCGGTGGCGAGCCGCCCGCGCGGGCGACTCGCTACTGCTTGAGGCGCGGGTCGAGCGCATCGCGCAAACCGTCGCCCAGGTAGTTGAAGG
>JBHOQZ010000452.1:0-2751 GCA_042408635.1 Chloroflexota bacterium | reverse complement strand
TCGCGGCCGATGGCGAGGGCGAAGTCGCGCACGTTCTCGGCGGTGTAGGTGCGCAGCTCGGCCGCGCCCTGCCGCTCGCTCGTCTCGAGGTGGCCGGTGGCGGGCACGACGATCCGCTACTACGCCGGCCCCGGCACGGGTCGCGACGCCGCCACAGCGACCCTCGACTGGGCCGTCCTCTGCTTCCAGACCTACGCCGACCTGATCGGGCCGTACCCGTACCGGGATCTGGCGATCGTGAACTCGGACGACGGCATGGAGTACCCCCAGCTCGTCTTCGTCGGCCGCTCGGCCAGCGAATTCACCGTGGCGCACGAGATCGCCCACCAGTGGTGGTACGGCGTGGTCGGCAACGACGAGCTGCGCGAGCTGTGGGACGAGCCGCTGACCAACTACACCGCCACCCTGCCCTACCTGCGCCGCGACGGCCCGGCGCGCTACCGCGAGGAGCTCCAGCGCAACGCCCTCTCCTGGCGCGGCTTCACCGGTGGAGCGCGCGCCGAGCTCTGCGTCGGCTGCGACCTCTACTACTACCGCGACCGCGCTCGCCTCTACGGCGCCGGCGTCTACCGCAAGGGTGCCGCCATGTTCGCGGCGCTGCGCGAGCTGGTGGGCGACGACGCCTTCTTCGCCTTCCTGCGCGAGTTCTACCGCCGCTACCAGTTCGCGGTCGCCGGCTGGAGCGACCTGATCCAGACCGCGAGCGAGGTCACCGGCCGCGACCTCACCGGGTTCTTCCACGACTGGCTCGCGCCGGGCGGGGAACCGGGCTGAGCGCATTTGCGCCGGGGCGGGCGGGCGGTGTAGAATGGGAGTCCTGGGCCTGAGCGATCGGGCCTGTCGAGGGTTGCTCGCCGGGCAGCGGGGCCACGCAGAAACCAGACCAAGAGGGGAGCGAACCGGAAAGCTTATGCACGTCGTGGTTGGAGAAGGCGAGACGCTGGAGCAGGCGCTGAAGCGGTTCACCAAGGGGATCGGCAACGACGGGATCCTGCGCATCTACCGCGAGAAGATGCGCTTCGAGTCGAAGCGCGACCAGGAGCGTCGCAAGCAGGCCCGCGCCGCCCGCCGCCGCAAGCAGCGCAACCGAGACCGCCGCTAATCGCCTTCCCGCCTGGTCGCCCGGCCCTTTTCCGCCGCACCGGGGAAGAGGGCTTTTTGTGTTTCACCACGGGCTGCAGGTTCGCCGATGGCTGACGACCGCGCTTCGACCACACCCCCGCGCGAGCGCGCCCACCACTGGCTGGCGCCCGAGCTGGGCGACATGGAGCTGCTGCGCGCGACCTTCCTCACCCATAGCTTCGCGCCACACGCGCACGACACCTACGCCATCGGCGTGGTCGAGCGCGGCGCCGAGACGTTCCACTGCGACGGTCGCCCCTACGTCGCGCCCGCCGGCAGCCTGATCCTCATCAACCCCGGCGTGGTCCACACCGGCCAGGCCAGCACTCCCGAGGGCTGGAGCTACCGCATGCTCTACCCCGCCGCCGAGCCGGTGCGGGCCGCCGCCAGCGCCGTGGCCGGGCGCGAGCGCCCGCTGCCCGACTTCGCCGTGCCGGTCGTCGAGGATCCCGAGCTGGCGGCCGACCTGCGCGCGGTCCACGCCGGCTTCGAGGCGCCCGCCTCGGCGCTCGAGCGCCAGTCGCAGTTGCTCTGGCTGCTGGCTCGGCTCGTTGCCCGCCACGCCGCCGTGCTGCTCACCCCACCCAGGGTCGGCCGGGAGCGCGGCGCGGTGGCGCGGGCCCGCGAGTATCTCGAGGCGCACGTCGCCCGGAATGTGTCGCTGGACGAGCTGGCGTCGGTGGCGGGTCTGAGCCCGTTTCACCTGGTGCGCATCTTCCGCGCCCATGTTGGGCTGCCGCCGCACCGCTACCAGGTGCAGGTGCGGGTCGCGCGCGCCAAGCGGCTGCTCGCTGCCGGGCTGGCGCCCGCGCTGGTCGCCGCCGAGACGGGTTTCGCCGATCAAAGCCACCTGAGCCGCCACTTCAAGCGCCTCGTCGGCGTCCCCCCCGGCCACTACGGCGCCGGCCGCAAGAACGTACAAGACGCTCCCGCCGCTTCGCCGTAAGCTGGGCGACACGGGCGCGGTCGGCCTATCGCGCTCACCGCGCGATCCGGCTCCCGCCGTGCCGACCGGCTCGCCCCGGAACTGGGCCGCCGCCGACCGGGAGCCGATCACGCCGGGCTTTCCCCATTTCCACCCCGCCAGGAGCCGCAGCATGCCGGATGCAGCCCCGAGCGACCGGGGCCGGCCGCTTACCGATGTGCCGGCCGCCACCCCCGCCACAACGCCGACCCACCCCACCGGATCCACGCTGCCTCGACAGGCAGGGAACCGATTCCACCAGCCTTGCGGGCCCGAGGCCCCGTCCACCAGCCCTGACGGCCTGGGCGGCCAGCCCCCCGGCCCTGGGCGGGGAAGCTCAGCCGACCAGGCCCCGGGGCCAGAGAGTTCATCCCGCGGCCCTGACGGCCTGGGGAGCCATCTCACCTGCGCTGGACAGGGGCGCGCATCCCCCCAGCATTGGGGGGCAGGGGGGCCGCTCTGCGACCCGGGCGCGGTCGTCGCCGGCGCGGTGGCGAGCCTGCCGCTGGGTCTCGGCGTGATCGCGTACGGCACGGTGTTTGGCGTGCTGGCGCGCGGGGCCGGGCTGAGCGTGCCGGAGGTGCTGCTGATGAGCGGGCTCGTCTTCGCCGGCTCGGCGCAGTTCGTCGCGCTCGGGCTCTGGAGCGCGCCGCCGCCCGTCCTGG
>JBHOQZ010000447.1:0-1025 GCA_042408635.1 Chloroflexota bacterium | reverse complement strand
CCTTCACGAGCACCACCAGCGCGATGCCGATGTCCGTCGGCATCCGGTTCTTCGAGCCTAGCCCGGCGACGGGCAAGTACACCTTCAACGTGGCCGCGGCGGCCGCGCTCGTGATGTTCGTGCCGGCACTCCTCGTCTACGTCACGCTCCAGCGGTGGTTCACCAAGGGGCTGCTCGAAGGCGCGTTGAAGTTCTGAGCTCACTCAGGAGGTGACGTGGGTGGTTGACCCGGTCCGCATCGGTGTGGCAGGCATCGGCATGATCGCGCGGCGCATGCACCTGCCCAACCTCGCCCGCCTGCCCTCGGCGCAGGTGGTGGCGCTCTGGAGCCGCCGCCGCGAGAGCCTCGAGGCGGGCGTCGCGGCGCTCGGCGCCGGTGAGCCGGCCCTCTACCAGGACTTCGGCGCGTTCTTGGTCCACCCCGGCCTCGAAGCGGTGCTGATTGCAGCGCCCGACCACCTGCACGAGGCGATGTGCCTGGAAGCCCTGGCGGCGGGCAAGCACGTCTACCTGGAGAAGCCGCCCGCTATCACCGAGGCGGGCAATCGCCGCGTGCTCGCGGCCGCTCGGGCCGCTGGGCGCGTGACGATGATCGGCCTGCAGAACCGCTACTCCCCGCTCTACGTCCGCGCCGCCACGCTGCTCGCCGACGGTGCCATCGGGCCGCCGCGGCTGCTCTGGTGCAAGGAGTACCGGGTGCCATTCCTACCCAAGCCCGGCAACTGGATCATGACGCAGGCGGGCACCGGCGGCTCGCTGCTGGTGAAGTGCATCCATTTTTTCGACGTCTTCAATTGGTACGCGGGTGCGCCGGCGACGCGGGTGGTAGCCACCGGCGGCCGGGGGGTGGTGCCCGGTCAGGAGACGCTCGATCACGCCTGGGTGCTCGTGGACCACGCCAACGGCGTGCGGAGCTGCCTCGGGATGGCGCTGTTCGCCCCGCATGGGGAGCGCGTCGACGTCGAGGTGATCGGGGAGCGCGGCCGCCTCGCGCTCGACATCGCCGGGTCGACGCTCACCCGCGA
>JBHOQZ010000444.1:0-4067 GCA_042408635.1 Chloroflexota bacterium | reverse complement strand
ATGGCCCGGCGCTTGGCGGCCGATCTGGCGGCGGCCGGCGTGGTGGTCGTCAGCGGGCTGGCGCGCGGCATCGACACCGCGGCCCACCGGGCCGCGCTCGACGCCGGCGGGCGCACGCTGGCGGTGATGGGCAACGGCCCCGACACGGTGTACCCCGAGGAGAACGCCGGTCTCGCGCGCGCTATCGCCGAGCGGGGCGCCGTGTTGACCGAGTACCCACCGGGCGTCAAGCCCGACTACTGGAACTTCCCGGTGCGCAACCGCGTGATCAGCGGGTTGTGCGTGGGTGTGGTGGTGGTCGAGGCGCCGGAGAAGAGCGGTGCGCTCCACACCGCCCGCTACGCCGGGGAGCAGGGCCGCGACGTCTTCGCCGTGCCGGGCAACGTGATCAATCGCACCGCCATGGGCGCCAACCGCCTCATCCAGGACGGCGCCAAGCTCGTCACCTGCGCCCAGGACATCCTCGACGAGCTCAACCCGCACCTGGTGCCGCAGCAGCTCGCGATGCGCGAGATCCTCCCCGAGAGCGACCTCGAGGCGACGTTGCTGCGCCTGCTGCGCTCGGCGCCGGAGCCCCAGCACGTGGATGACCTGGTGCGCCAGAGCGCACGCCCCACGCCCGACGTCACCAGCACGCTCATGCTGCTCGAGATCAAGGGGCTGGTGCGCCAGTACGCTCCCCTCTGCTACGTCCCGGCGCGCTGATCCGGTCGCGACGTCACGCGGCTCGCCCCGCGACCCGCCAATCACACTCCGCCAGGTCAGCGCGAAGGCCAAATGAACGTACTCGCGGCTCGCCCCGCGGGCCGGCGAGCACGCTCGCCGGCTACGTCCCGGCGCCGGACGGCTGCGGCTTGGCGCGCTCGCGCCGGCTACGCATGCGCCCCGCTCGACGGCGCCACCTGCGTCGTCGCTGCGGCAGGCGAGCTGGCGCCTGCATGCCGGCGCGGGAGCGCTCCCCTCGCCTCGCGGCTTCCGCCGTGCCAGCGCGCCGGGGCTGGTGTTGCCTGGAACCCGCCCACGGCACCATCGGCAGCGCGGCCGGCCGTTCGTAGGCCCGGCGGCGGGCCGCGGTGGTCAGCGTAAGCGGCGCGTGGCGAGGGTCGTGCCGATCCGGGCGATCTCGATCGTGCCCTCGGGGCCGCTCCACCAGACCTCGACCTCGGCCAGCGCTTCGGGGGGCAGCGCCGCCAGCGGCGAGGTGCCCGCGGCGGTGCGCGGCGGCTCGGGCAGGACGATGACCCGCGGCGCGGCGGCGGCGAGGAGCTCCGGCACCAGGCTACCCCGCGCCGGCAGACGTAGCACGTCCACCGGTTCGACGGCGCCCTCCGCCAGCAACGTCCGCTGCGCGCCCTCCGAGAGGTCGTCGAGCCAGAGCACGCTGAGCGCGCCGACGTCGAGGCGCAGGGCGGTGATGCGCCCGCCGGCGCTCGGGGGATGTCGGCCGGCAACAGCCCCACCGGGCGGGCCGGGGGTCGTTGTCGTGCCGGGCTGGACCCGGCCGACGGGGGTGGTCGGGGTAGACGGCTCGACCGCCAGCACGCGCAGCACCAGGCTGTCCACCCGGGCCGTCGCGCCCGGTGCGGCCGTCGCGACGTCCGCGCCCCGGCCCTGCAGCACCGTTTCGAGATCGCGCAGGGCGGATACGGCGACTTCCCCAGACGGATCGCGCGGCAGGAGGGCGGCGCCGACAGTGTAGCGGCGGGCGACCGCGACCAGCCCGCCGAGTGGTCCGGGGGCAGGGGCGGTCGGCACGAGCAGGTCGACCCGGCGCTGCCAGAACGGGAGCCGCCGCGCCAGCGCCGACAGCGCCTCGTCGGCGAGCGCCACGCTCGACGCGGCCGGGTCATCGGCTGCACCGTCGATCAGCGCCGTCGTCCCGGCCCCCGAGCGCGCCAGCAGCGCATCGGCGCGGGGCCAGAGCACATGGAGCCGATCCGGCGCGGGGGTCGGCGGCTGGAGCCAGAGCGCGACCAGCACGACCGTCCAGGCGCCGCACCAGAGGACGAGGCCCGGCGGCGCCGGATGCAGCCTGGCCGCGACCCGCCGCAGCAGGCCGCGCGCCTCCGGCTCGCGCGCAACCGTCCAGGCCGCAAGCGCCAGATACCAGAGCGCTGGCAGCCGCGGATCGACCTCCCCCACCTCGACCGAGGCGAGCGGCAGCGCGGCGAACCACTCGACGCCGCGCGTGAGGATCGCGGCGAATGCCCAGGCGCCCAGGCCGAGGCCCGTCGCCAGCGGATCGAGGGGGCCGACGAGTCCGACCAGCGCCGTCAGGCCGCCCAGCACCATGATCGGCGTCATGGTCCAGGCCAGCGCCAGGTTCGCCGCCAGGCCGACGAGCGAGACGCGGTTGAAGTCGACCGCGATGAGCGGCATTGTCGCCAGCTCCGCCGCCAGCGTCACCGCCACCCCCTCGACCAGCCACGCCGGCAGGCGGGACGTGCCGTCGGCGCGGGCACCCAGCCGGCGAAGCCGACTGGCCAGAGGCTCGCTCCAGAGCACGATGCCGAGCGTCGCCAGGAACGAGAGCTGGAAGCCGACATCCCACACAATCGGTGGCGTCCAGGCGGTCATCACCAGCGCCGCGCAGCCCAGCGCCGGTAGAGCGTCCCGCCGCCGACCGGTCCAGCCGGCCAGCAGTCCGATCCCGCCCATCAGCGCCGCGCGCACCACCGAGGGCGTCGCCCCGACCAGCAGACTGTAGAGGACGAGCGTCGCCCCGACGAGGAGGAGGGTGGGCAGCCTGCGCCCGCGTGCGAGCGCGGCCGCGACCGTGCCGGCCCAGCCGCCGACCAGCGTCATGTTCCAGCCGCTGATCGCGAGCAGGTGCGTGAGGTTCGTGGCGCTGAAGGCGTCGAGCAGCGCCGGAGGCATCGCCGTGCGCGTGCCCAGCAGCACCCCCACCAGCAGGCCCGCCTGCGGCTCCGGCACGTGCCGTGCGAGGCTGTCGCGCAGCGCCGCTTTAAGCTGGTAGAGCGCCCGGCGCAGGGGATCGCCCTCGCTGCCCGGCAGCCGCTCGACGCGGGGATAGCGCAGCAGCGCCGCGATGCCCTGGCGCTCGAGGTAGGTACGGTAGTCGAAGCCGTCGAACACCGGCGGCTGCGTGAGACGCCCCGTCAGCGCGAGGCGATCACCGTACCGGTAGCCCGTCCCGGCCGGGACGGTCGCGAGCAGGTCGCCGGTCGCGGGCTCGAACCGGCCGGCGTTCCCGCCAGCCGGCCCGCCTGGGGCCGGGTCACGCGGCGCGTCCGCAGAAGGCTCCGGCGAGCGGCCGGAGAGGCCCACCGCCGGGGCCATCGCCTCGACCGTGATCCGCAGGCGGGTGACCCGCTCCAGCTCCACCGGCTCGGCGCTCACCCAGCCGCGCGCGGTCACCATCTCGCCGTGGCGGCGCACCAGGTCGGCCGACGCGTGCCAGGCGTCGGCGCGGTCGACCTCCCAGCGCAGGGCGCCGAGCGCCAGCAGCGCCAGCATCAGCCCGAGGTGGCGCGACGTCGACCGCGACCACCACCAGCCGGCGACCGCGCCGCCCGCAACGGCCGCGGCGACGAGCAGGGCCGGCGCCGGGGCGCGGCTCTCCCCGACAACGATCCCGACCACGAACGCCAGCGCGCACCAGACGAGCGTCAACCCCGCGCCCTCCCCGGCCGCTCCCGCTGCCGGCCGCACCGGACCGCTGCCCAGCACGGGTGGCACAGCAGGCGCCTTCCCGCCTGCCTATTCTGCTACGGCCGGCGCCCGGGCGACAAGGGGGCGTGGCGGCCCCGGACCACCCGGCCCATCGAGAGCCTGGTGCGGCCTCCGGTGGCCGCGGGCGGGCGCGTGTGGCAGAATCGAGCGGCAGCGCGTCCGGTGGGCCAGGTGGCGGCGGGGGCCGGCGGGCGGCGCAGGGAGAGGAACGGTGAAGTCGAGCCTACCGGGGTTGCGGTGGCTACCCACCGACAAGGAAGTGCCAGGGCTGGCGCTGGCGATCGGGCTGAGCGTGGCGGCGGCGTTGCTCGTCATGGTCGAGGAGCGGTTCGTCAGCCCGCCGCTGATCGAGACGCTGGTGCTGGCGCTCCTGC
>JBHOQZ010000443.1:0-2045 GCA_042408635.1 Chloroflexota bacterium | reverse complement strand
AGCCCCCGGCCCGGCGCCCCCCGCCCCGGGATCGGGGGCGGCTGCTCGGCGGTGCGTGTGGGACTTGCCCGACCGTGCCTGATCTCGGCGGCACTGGCCGCCTGGCCTTCCGGCAGCACCTCTGTGCGCCGACCGTAGCCTATAACGAGGCAAGCGCGACGTTGTTACACCAGCCGCCGACTCGTCACAAAAAAACGTCGCCGTTTACCGGAACGCCGGCGGGCGGCCTCCCGTCACCGCCCAGGATTGGGGGTGATGGGAGGCTCTGGGCCGGACCGAGCCGGGAGTCCACTCTCCCAGGCGGATCGAGTCGGGAGCCCGACCACCCATGCCGGCCGTGACCGGCTGACCACGCCGAGCCGCCGGCCCGCGGCGCTCTGTTACAATGCCGGGCCGGACTGCCCCCTATGGAGGTTGCCGAAGGAGACGCCTGCCCGGCTGGTCCGCTCATGGCGATTGATCAGTTCAGCGTCTGCCGGTCGGCCGGCTGGAGCCGGAGCGAGGATGGGGTCGGCTGAAGCCGGGACGCGGCGCGTGATCGTTCGTTCGTGCGGACTTCTTGGTGGTGCGGCGGGAGGTGATGGGATGACGACGGTCGAGCCGGCCCCGCGGGTACCCGCCGCCAGTGGGTCCGGCGCCGCCCGCTACGAGGCCGCGATCGACCCCGACTCGAACAGCACGCACGCCCGCGTGCTGCGCCTCGTGGGCGAGGGGACGCGCGTGCTCGAGCTCGGCTGCGCCACCGGCTACATGGCGCGCGCGCTCACCGCCCGCGGCTGCCAAGTGGTGGGCGTGGAGATCGATGCCGAGGCCGCCGAGGCGGCCCGCGCCCACTGTGAGCGCGTGATCGTGGGCGATCTCGACCGGCTCGACCTCCAGGCCGAGCTCGCCGGCGACTCGTTCGACGTGGTGGTGGCCGCCGACGTGCTCGAGCACCTGAAGGACCCGGTGGCGGTGCTGGGGGCGGTGCGCCCGCTGCTGCGGCCGGGCGGCTCGGTGGTGGCCTCGCTGCCCAACGTCGCCCACGGCAGCGTGCGGCTGGCGCTCCTCACCGGCCGCTTCGAGTACCGCCCGAAGGGGCTGCTCGACGCCACCCACCTGCGCTTCTTCACGCTCGCCACGCTCGAGGCGCTGTTCGGCGCGGCCGACTTCGCCATCGGCCACCTCGAGCGCGTGCTGGTCGAGGTGGAGGCGGCCGAGGTCGCCTTCGACGCGGCGGCACTGCCGCCGGGCGTGCTCGAGGCGCTGCGCGGCGACTTCGAGGCGCGCACCTACCAGTTCGTCGTGCGCGCGCTGCCGCTGCCGATCCCCGGCCTCGACTACGTGCAGCGGCAGCTGGCGCACCTGGCCGAGCAGCACGAGCGCGCGACGCGCGAGCTGGCAGAGGCGCAGCCGCTCCTGCAGGAGCTCGAGGTGCTGCGCGCGACGGTGCAGGAGCACGAGCAGGGGATCGCCTACCTGCGCGCGGAACTCGCCTGGCGCGACGAGGCGATCGCGGAGCACAAGCGCGGCCACGCGTTCCTCGAGGGCGAGGTGGCGAACTTCAAGGGGATCGCGGCGGTGCGCGAGGCGGAGATCGCCCGGCTCACGGCCGAGCTGGCCGAGCGCGACCGGGCGCTTGCCGCCCGGCAGGCCGAGCTGGCGGCGCTCGAAACGGGTGAGCTGGCGGCGCTGCAAGCCCGCGCGGCCGAGCTCGAGCGCGTCGCCGAGGCGGCGAACGCGCAGGCGGCGGCGCTGGAGGTGGCGCTGACCGAGCGCGAGGCGGAGGTGCGTCGCCTCGAAGCCGAGGCGCGCGAGCAGGCGCGGCGCCTCGCCGAGCGCGAAGCCGAGCTCGCCCGCATCCAGGGCTCGACGGTGTGGCGGCTGTTCGGTGGCGGGAGGTCTGCCCCCTAGCCCCCAAGCCTGGGGGTTAGCGGGCCGGCCGTCTCCTGGAGGTACGATAATGGTGCAGCGGCTTGACCTGGCGCGGCGGGTGGCCGAGCTGGACGCGAACCCGCCGGGCGGCAACGCGGAGGCGCGGATCGCCGAGTTGCGGGCGCTCCTGC
>JBHOQZ010000442.1:0-4011 GCA_042408635.1 Chloroflexota bacterium | reverse complement strand
GCAGGAGCGGCTGAACGCCGCTGGCGTGCCGGCCGGGCCGATCCTGCCAGTCGGCCATGTCCCGCTCGACGAGGCGCCGCTCGAGCTCGACGGTCATCTCCTCACGGTGGCGCCTCCGGTCGGCGCCGCGGGCGAAGCGCGGGTCGGTGATCAGCTCGACGGCCTCGATCGCGCGGCAGAGGCGCTCGTAGAGCCGGTCGCTGGCCGCCTGGATGATCAGGCTGCCGTCGCGGCAGCGGAAGACGCCGGTCGGCACGCCCACGGGGTGGTAGTTGCCGGCCTGGCCGGGCACCTCTCCATCGATCAGGTAGCGCGCCGCCTGGAGGTCCATTAGCCGAATCATCGCCTGCAGCAACGAGGTGTGGACCCACTGGCCGCGGCCCGATCGCTCGCGCTCGAGCAGCGCCACCACCACGCCGTAGGCCGCCATGAAGCCGGCGGTGAGGTCGGCCAGCGGCAGGCCGGCGCGCAGCGGCCCCTGACCCGGGAAGCCGTTGACCGTCATGAAGCCGCAGAGGCCCTGTGCGATCTGGTCGAGGCCGGGGCGGTCGCTGTAGGGCCCGGTCTGGCCGAAGCCGGAGATGCTGACGTAGACCAGGCGCGGGTTCATGGCGCTGAGCGTCTCGTAGTCGATGCCGAGCCGGCGCTTGACATCGGGGCGGAAGTTCTCTGCCACGACGTCGGCCGAGCGCACGAGCCGGTGGAGGATCTCCTGACCGGCGGCGGTCTTCAGGTCGAGCGTGAGGCTGCGCTTGTTCGGGTTGAGGTTCTGGAAGTCGAAGCCGAGGCGCTCGGCCGAGTCGTCCTCGCCGGGCGGCTCGACGCGGATCACTTGCGCCCCGAACTCGCTGAGCTGCCGGATGCAGGTCGGCCCCGACCGCACCTGGCAGAGATCGATCACGCGGATGTGCGACAGCGGCATGGCTCCCCCGGCGCCCTCCTCGACGGTCCCCGCCGGCGGCCGCGCCTCCCCTGGCCCCTGCCAGCCGCCACCCCGCCAGCGTTGCCCCGAATGCTAGCAGAAACACGCGCCGCACCTGCCAACCGTCGTCCAGCACCTTTCGGTGTGACGACACGGCAGGTCGAGCGGGGATCGCACGGTGCCTGCCTGGAGCCGGGCCAAGAGGGTCGACGCTGGTGCGGCGTCCGACAGCGGCCTCGGCAGACGCATGCGCCCCCGAGCCAGTAGCTCGGGGGCGCATGCGGTGAACGCTGGCGCGGGGCGGGGAAGGGGATGTCGGCTCAGACCTCCCGTTGCGCCTCTGGGAAGCCGGCGTCGGCCGGGATCTGGTCCATCGGCAGGCCCGAGGCGGCCTCCAGGCGCCCCGAGAAGTTGAACAGCGCCGTCAGCGCGGTCGCCTGGTAGATGGCGGTCTCGTCCCAGCCCACGCGGCGCAGGGCGTCGATATCCGCGTCGTCCATGCGGCCAGGCTCCTCGGTCAGCTTGGTCGCGTAGGCTAGGAGGGCGCGGGTCTTCGCATCGAGGTCGTAGCTTGGCCAGGTGCGGGCGAACGTCGGGTCGAGCTGCTCGTCTCCGGTCAGGCGGCGCACGGCCTCCACATGCATGCCCAGTCAGGGTGCGCCGTTGACGAGGCCGTTGACGACGGTGGCAAGCATCTCCCGCTGCAGACGTGTCAGGGCGGAGGCGGGGCTCAGGTGGAGATGCTGGTAGAGCTGGAACGTGGGCGCCATCACCTCGGGATCGGTCAGCAAGATCTGCGCGATCCCCGGCAGGACGCCGTACTGGCTCTGCAACTGGGCGACGATGGCCTGTTGCGGGCCGCGCGCCCCCTCCGGGGTGACGATCGGGATCCGGGCCATAGCAGTACCTCCATGCACGTTTCGACGACAGTGGTTTCCGCCTCCGCCACGCGTCGGCGGGCTCAGGAACGGGCGGGCGGCGCTGCTCCAGTCGCGCACCGGAGCAGCCCGCTCAGGACCGATACCACCTCCTCCCCGGCGACCCCCTGGTCGACCAGCGCCCTCCAGACCGGATAGCCGGTGAGGGCGGTCACGACCCGGAGCAGCCGATCGTCGGGCTCGATCGGGCGGAGCGCCTCCGCCACGAACACGGTGCGCGTAGACTCCTGGCGCTGCACCCATTCCGCGAGGGCCGGGAGCGCGTGCCGCTCGCGCAGGACGGTCTCCCAGACCGGGGCGCTGCGCGCGTAGAAATCACACCACTCGCGCACCAGGCGATCGATCCGGTCGGCCAGGGCCGTCGCCTCGGCAAAGAGCCCAGGGGCGCGCTCGGGTTCAGGCGGCCGGATCGTGGTCTCGACGAGCGCACCGCAGGCGGGCAGGAGGTCATCGAGCGAGGGAAAGTAGCGATAGACCGTGGCGACCGCGACGTCGGCGCGGCGGGCGATGTCCTCCCAGCGGGTGGCGCGGATCCCCTGTTCGAGGTGGAGCGCCATTGTGGCTTCGACGATGCGGCGCCGGGTCTCGGCGCG
Organism: Chloroflexota bacterium; assembly: GCA_042408635.1. Taxonomy (GTDB): domain Bacteria; phylum Chloroflexota; class UBA6077; order FW602-bin22; family JBHOQZ01; genus JBHOQZ01. The sequence continues at coordinate 1,558 of JBHOQZ010000442.1, read as the reverse complement.
GGCGGCCGCCCGCTTGTCCATGCGATACCGGCGTGGGCTCATCGCTGCCGATCTCCCTGACTATTTATTGCACGATATCTTCTCTCTAAATTTGTGTCAATCGGACAGGGATTCGGGCCGCGTCGATCTGACGCCTACCTGACAGAAGCCGCTGCCGGAGCGGGCGCCGCCTGCCGCTGACCGGCCGCACGGCCACACCTGATCGCGGAGCGTGGCTGAAGCCAGTATCCTGCCGAGGTACATAAAGGTGCGAGATGAGAAGCGCTTCGCCCGCGCGTCTGCTCGACGAGGGCGAGGCGCGGCCGGATAGGATAATCGTACCCAGCCAGGTGCCCGGCCCCGGGGGCCTGCACGTCTCGAGGAGCCGCCACGCCGATGACCACGACCGCACCGCCGCGCCGCACCACGCGGGTCAACCGGACCCTGATGATCGGGATCCTCCTCGGCGGCCTGATCGCCCTCCTCGTCGTCGCCCTCGTGGGTGCCCCCCTGGCGCTGCTGCACCGGCGCGACCTGCCCCTCGAACTACTCTACGGCCAGACCGCCGTCTCCGTCGTGTCGCGCCTGGCGGCCGGCGACCTGACCAACCCCGCACCCAACGACGTGCGCGCCCTCACCATCGGCCGCAACGCCTACACGGGCTCCTGCAGCCAGTGCCACGGTGCCACCGGCAATGGCCAGGGTCGCCTCAGCCAGTTGACCTATCCGCCGGGCGCCGACCTGACGAGCGCCACTACGAAGAACAAGAGCGATGGCCAGCTCTTCTGGATCACCAAGCACGGCCTCAGCTTCACCGCCATGCCTGGCTTCGCCGACCAGTACAGCGACGAAGTGATCTGGGGCATCGTCAATTACATCCGCGCGCTCCAGGCCGGCCAGCCCCAGGCGATCGCGGTGCCGACGCCGACCCCGGAGGAACTGGCGGCCGCCGACCCCTTCGGCAGCCCCGTCCAGCGCGGTGCGGCGCTGTTCTTCGCCATGGGGTGCGTCGAGTGCCACGGCGCCCGCGGGCAGGCGCCCCGCCCGTTCGCCCTCACCGGCAGCGACCGGATCGAGACCTTCGTCCGGCAGGGTCGGATGGGCATGCCGCGCTTCTCAGTCGAACAGCTCTCGGACGCCGACCTGGCCGACATCCGCGCCTACGTCGAAACGTTCGCGCCGCGCCGCCAGGGTGGGTAGCGGCCCGCCCGGATCAACCGGGAAGGGCCGAGCGGTCGGCGTCCCCTCGGGCAGCGTCGGCGGGCCGGGGAGCGGCCTGCCCGGATCAAGCAGGCAGGGCCGGGCCCCGAGGGCTCGGCCCTGCCTGCTTGCAATCGACGAGCCTGTTGCGCGTCAGGCGGCGGTCGGCTCGGGGTCGGTGGTGATCGGGGCAGCGTCGGGCGAGGCGGCGCTGAAGCTCAGCGCCTTGCCCTCGGCGTCGACGTCGACCACCACCCGGTCGCCGGCGCGGAAGTCGCCCGCGAGCAGCCGCTTCGCCAGCGGATTTTCGATGTAGCGCTCGATCGCTCGGCGCAGCGGCCGCGCGCCGTAGACCGGATCGAAGCCGGTCCGGCCGAGC
>JBHOQZ010001088.1:0-5850 GCA_042408635.1 Chloroflexota bacterium | reverse complement strand
GGTCGATCCGCTCGACGAGGCGGCGATCGGCGCCGCGCTGGCGCGCCTCTGCCGCGAGCCGGAGCTGCGCCGCGCGCTGCGCGAGCGGGGTTTGCGCCGGGCCGCGACCTTCCGCTGGGAGACGACCGCCAGGCGCACGCTGGCGGTGCTGGAGGCGGCGATGGACGCGGCTTCCTGTTAGAATGGGGAGGAAAGGTGTTCTTTCTGCACGTCTGACGCCGGTTTCGGCGCGCGGAAAGGGGCTCAGGTGGCCGAATCGCGCCTCTATCGCCGCGAGGCGATCGTCATCAAGCGCCAGGATTTCGGGGAGGCCGACAAGGTCATCACCGTCTACACACCCACCGATGGCAAACTCCGCCTGCTCGCCAAAGGGGTCCGCAAGACGACGAGCCGCCTCGGCGGTAACGTCGAGCTGTTCGTACGGGCGAACCTGCTGATCGCCCGTGGCCGCAACCTCGACATCGTCACCCAGGCGCAGACGCTCGACGCCTTCCCCGCGCTGCGCGATGATCCGGTGCGCGTGCCCCACGCCTACTACTGCGCGGAGCTCCTCGAGCGCTTGACGGAGGAGCGGCAGGAGAACTACCCGGCCTGGGAGCTCCTGGTGGTGACGCTCGGCCGGCTCGGGTCGGCGCGCTCACCCGAGCTGGCGCGCCTCTACTTCGCCCTGCACCTGCTCTCGCACCTCGGCTACCGGCCCCAGCTCAGGGAGTGCCTCGGCTGCACCGAGGCGCTCCAGCCCGTGCCCAACTTCATCTCGGCGCGCGCGGGCGGCGTGCTCTGCCCGGTCTGCGGACGGCAGGACCCCGGTAGCCGACCGCTCAGCGTCGGAGCGCTCAAGGTTCTGCGGGCCATGCAGCGCGGCGAGTGGGAGCGCCTCGACCGGCTCCGGCTCGACGATGCGGTGCGGCGTGAGGTGGAGGGCGTACTCGACGCCTTCGTCCACCACCTGCTCGAACGGCACCTGCGCTCTGAGGTGTTCCTCAACGCCATGCGTGCGCTCGACAGCGTGGTCGGGTGTGCTACGGCGACCGGCTCCGCCGACCAGCCGATCGGCTCGTCGGCGCGCTATCCGCGTAACGTCCGGGCTGCTGCGGACGCGGAATGGCCCGGTCTGGGCGGATAACCGGGCCAGCATGGCGTGCGCGCAACGCGCGCGGATGCTGCGGACGCGGAACGGCCGTGCGGGCAGCCCTTCGTGTACAATCGCCGGTATGACACTCCTCGAACGTGGTGGGCAGTTCATTCTGCGCGCCCTGCGATTGACGCCGCTCGTCGCGGCGCTGCTCAGCCTCCTCCTAGTCGCAGGGGTGCTCCCCGGTGCGCCGCCGCCGCGGGCGACCGCCCAGGCGCGCACGTACCCGATCTGGGCACCTGTGCTCTACAAGGGGAGCGCCGGCTGGAACAGCGGCATCCAGGTGCAGAACCTGGGCGCCCAGCCTGCGACCATCACGGTGACCTATTACCAGCCGGACGGGCGGGTCGCGATGACCGAGCCCTACGGCTCGGTGGCGGCGGGGTCGTCGCGCACGTTTTACCTGCCCGGCACCTCCCTGCCGGCGGGCTACGCGGGCTCAGCCGCCATCAGCGCCGATCAGCCGATCGCGGCGATCGTGAACCTCACCAACTACGAGCTACCGGGCAGCACAGCAGCCGCCTCGAGCTACAACGCGGTGGATGTGCCGAATCGGCGCATCAACCTGCCCTTCATCTCCCGCAACGAGTTTTTCAGCACAGCGATCACAGTGCTCAACACGGGCAACGTCACCACGACCATCGACGTAGCGATGCACGAGTTGAACGGCGAGCGGGTGGGTGGCTGGCCCAGCCTGGCGCTTGGCCCGTTCAGCTCCCGCACGCTCGACGTCTCCAGCCCGTCGAGCGACCGGATCGGCGGCGCCAACTTCATCGGCTCGGCGTCAGTCGCCTCGTCGAATACGCCGGTCGCGGTGGTCGTCAACGTCGCCTTTAGCAACAGGTTGCTCAGCTACCGGGGCGAATCGTACGTCGGCAACCAGCTTTCGTTGCCGCTGTTGATGCGCGCGCGCAACGGCTGGAACAGCCTCTTCACGGTGCGCAACGACTCGGATCAGGCGGGCGAGGTACGCGTCCGCTTCTTCGACGAAGCCGGCAAGGCGGTGGAGGGTGCGGACTACGAGGCGACGATCCGCCCGCGCGGGACGCTCCTGGTCGAGCAGTTCAGTTACGACCGACTGCCGCCGGGCTTTACCGGCTCGGGGATCGTCACCTCGAATGTGCCGTTCCTAACCGCGATCGGTGTGCTCAACAACGACGGTCTGAGCGAGTTCACGGGCTACAACGCCGCCTACGTCGCGAACGCGGGCGCCCGTTTGAGCGCACCGCTCCTGATGAAAAACCACCGGGGCTGGAGCACCGGGTTGCAGATCCAGAACCTGAGCGCGCAGACAGCCGATGTCACAGTGCAGTATTACGACACCGAGAACAACCTGGTGGCGACGGAGCAGGTGCAACTACCGCCGTCGGCGGCGCGCACGCTCTATACGCCGGCCGTGGCGGCGTTGCCGGAGGGCTTTGTCGGCTCGGCCGTCCTCACCTCGGCGAACCAGCGGCTGGTCGGTCTGGTCAATCTGGTGAACTACGGGGTGCCCGGCGATACCGCCATGACGTATGGGGCAATCCCCTACTGAGCGCCCCGAGACGGGGAAAGCTGTGCACCCGGCGCATTGTTTCGCCGCATGGCCCTTTGCTATAATCCGGCCGCGCGGGTAAGCAATCGGATCGCTGCCTTCACACGGGCGTATCCCGCGCTCCCTTTCCCGTTCCCCCAACGACCCCAGCTTGCAGATCGATGGCGGTATGGAAGAGGCTGCGAACGTCAGACCGGTGGATGGCGACATCGGGGTTCCGGTCATCCATCGCTTGCTTCACCCGTTGCCCCAGGGCGCGTTCGAGCAGTTGCTCCGCGTTCACCTGGGTGACGGCCAGGTCGTGCTGGATCCTTTCGCCCGCGGCGACACGCTGGCGCGCGCGGCTACCAAGCTCGGCAAGCGCGCGATCATCATCGATGGCGTGCCGCTGCTCGCGTTCTCGCTCAATGCCCTCCTGGAACCGCTCCCCGCGCGCGAGCTGCACCGCGCCTTTACGTGGCTCGGCAATTCGCGCATCGGCGACACGCTGCTGCGCATCCACATCGACGAGCTCTACGCCACGACCTGTCCGCGCTGCGGCCAACCGGCGATCGCCCAGTCGTTTTTCTGGCGCGACAACCGCCTCGCCGCCAAGGCCTGTGCCTGCGACTACTGCCGCTACCAGACCGACGCGGCCAACGGCCTCGACGCCGCCGACGACGCCGATTTCGCCCTGCTCGCGCGCATCGACGGGCTGACCGCGCGATCGCGCCTATACCAGCGCTTCCCCGCCGGGACGCAGGCCGCGGCGGATGTCGTCTCCGACCTGCTCAACCTCTATACGCTGCGCGCTCATTACGCGATCGATCTGCTACTGACGGCGATCGAGCGCGGGGCCGAGACGCCCCAGGCGGAGGCGGCGCTCAAGTTCTGCCTGCTCCACGCGCTCAATGCCGGCCGCAAGCTGGCCCCGGTGGCCGCGGCCACCAGTTCGTTACCCGTGCTCCACGCCCCGGCGGAGTTCCGCGAGCGCAATCTCTGGCAGGCGTTCGAGGAGGGGTACGAGCAGTTGCGGCGGCTCGCCGAGGCCCGCGCCGCCCGCCCCGCGCCACCGGCCCCCTCACCGGCACTCGACCGGTCCGAGGGCGGCGAGGTCCGGAACGAGGTCGAAGCCGGCCCCAAGGTGGTGGTGATCGAGCGCGCCGCCGTCGACCTCGGTCCACGGCTGGCTCCCGGCTCGCTCGACCTCATCCTTGCTGAGGCGCCGCGGCACGACCGGGCGCCCGCGCTTGCGCTGCTGGCGCTCTGGAGCGGCTGGCTGCTCGGCGGCGACCACTCCGACCTGCTGGTCGAGGCGTACACCGAGGCCCAGACGCCCGATTGGGGCTCGAACCTGTGGCCGCGCTACTTCGGTCGCGTGCGCGACGCGCTCGCCGCGCTCCGCCCGGCCCTGCGCGACGGCGCGGCGGCCGTGCTCATCTGCGAGAGCGACGACCCACTCCAGGCGCAGCTCGTGGCGCTGGCGGCGGCGGCCGGTGGCTTAACGCCCACCGCGGTCACCTTCATTCCCCTCGACGCGGCCTCGCTCGCACGTGTGTCGGCCTACGGCGGCGCGCCGGGAGCCTATGCGCTGCGCTGCCTGCCCGCCCCGGCGGTCGACCTGCCACCCGCCGGCAGCCAGCGCGAACTGGCGCAGGAGATCGGCGCGCTCGCGCGCGAGATGGCCGCCTCGCTCCTGCTGCGGCGCAACGAACCGGTAGCGTGGAGCTGGCTCAACGCGGCGCCGATCGAGCACCTGGGCACGCGCGGTACGCTGGCCCGGCTCTCGGCGCATTTCCCGGACAACCCCGCCGGGGCGATCCGCCTGATCGGTGCCTCAGTGCGCGACGCACTCGAGTCGGCGGTGCGGCGCGACGCCATCATCCGGCTCGAGGTCGAGCGCGAGCTTGGGGGCGGTATCCTCTGGGCGCTGCCGACGGTGTCGGGTCAGCAGCCGCCGCTCACCGAGCGGGTCGAGCGCTCGGTCTACAACGTGCTCGCCACCACGCGCGCCATCGCGGATGCGCAGCTCGACGCGGTGATCGAGCGGCTCTACGGTGGGCACACCGAGCCGGAGCCGGGGCTCGTGCGCGAGATCCTCTCCTCCTACGCCGTGTTGAGCCCGACCGGCGGCTGGACGCTGCGCATCGGCGACAGCTACCAGGAGCGCACGCTCGAGCACCGGCGGGTGCTCGGCTGGCTGGTCGAGCTCGGCCACCGCATGGGCTTTCACGTCTGGGTGAACCGCAACGAGCACCGGCGGGAATACCGCGGCACCGCGCTGAAAGATCTGCTCACCCCCACCGAGCGGGGCTTCGACATCGTCGGCTGGCTCAAGAACCCACGCGCCGAGGAGATCGACGTGGTCTGGTACGGTCCCAGCCGCCCGACGCTCATCTTCGAGGTCGAGTGGATGGCGACGATCACGGACGCTGTGCTGCGGCGCCGGACGCCCCAGCCCGACGTGCGGCGCTACCTCATCGTGCCGCGCGACCGGCTAGCGCTGCTGCGCCAGCGCCTCGCCCGCAACACGCTCCTGCGCCAGACGGTCCAGCACGACGGCTGGCAGATCGTCGACTATACCCAGCTCGGCGCGCTTGACGAGGACATGCCCGACCTCGAGCGGCTGCAACGGCTGCTCGGCTTGGAGGGTCTGCGCCTGACCGCGTCGGCGTGAGCGGGATCAGGCCGGCCCGGTGACGCTGCCGCGGCTCGGCGACGGTCCGAGGACGGTGGCGCGGGCGGTGGCGGCACTGCGCACCTCGTGCGAGTTCGGGTCGAACATCACCCACTTCGAGCACCTGCCGGCGCTGCCGGCCCGCTACGCCGACTGGCCCGGCTGGCTGGACCCGCGCCTGCGCCGTGCCCTGGCCGAGCTTGGCATCGAGCGGCTTTAGACGCACCAGCACCCCGCGCTCGAGGCCGCCCACGCCGGGCGACACGTCGTGGTCGTCACCTCCACCGCCTCGGGCAAGACGCTCTGCTACAACGCGCTGGTGCTCCACGCCTGCCTGCACGATGGCGAGGCGCGCGCCCTTTACCTCTCCCCGACCAAGGCGCTCGCGGCCGACCAGGCCGGGGAGCTGCACGGCCTGGTCGAGCGCCTCGGCATCGACACCAAGACCCACACCTACGACGGCGACACCCCCGCCAGCGCCCGCCGGGCGATCCGCGCCGCCGGGCAGATCGTGGTGACCAACCC
>JBHOQZ010001087.1:0-9981 GCA_042408635.1 Chloroflexota bacterium | reverse complement strand
TGTCGGCGGCGCCGCGCCCGCTGGCGGGCGGCCGCGCCCACGCGGAGCGCGCGCCGGGTCGGGGGGGCGACCGCCGTGCCGCTCATCGCACCGTCTCCCGCTCGCGCACCGCCCAGAGGTAGATCAGGGTCAGCGCGAGGCAGAGCAGCAGCAGCACCACGCCGATCGCCGAGGCGTAGCCGACCTTGAAGAACTTAAACGCCGTCTGGTAAGTGAGCACCGAGAGCGTCTCGGTCGCGCCCGCCGGCCCACCCCCGGTCATCACGTAGACGATCGTGACGGTGCGGAAGGCGTTGAGCGTGAGCAGGAGCAGCAGCACGACCGTCACCGGCCGCAAACCAGGCAGCGTGATCCAGCGGAAGCGGTCGAGCGCCCCCGCACCGTCGATGGACGCCGCCTCGTAGTGCTCATCGGGGATCGTCTGGAGCCCGCCCAGCAGCATCACCGTGGCGATCGGGTAGAACTGCCAGACGGTGACGAGGATCACCGCCACCGGCGCGAGCGCGGGGTCGCTCAGCCAGGCGAGGTTGCCCGCGATCAGGCCGAGCAGTCGCAGGCAATGGTTCACGATGCCGTAGCGCGGATCGAGCAGCCACGTCCAGATCAGCACGGCCACGATCGCCGGTACCGCCCACGGGATGATGGCGAGCAGCCGCGCCAGGCCGCGCCCGGGAAAGCGCTGCTGGAGGAGGAGCGCCGTGGCCAGCCCCAGCAGGTAGGCCGGCGCGACCGTGCCGACGCTGTAGAGCGCCGTCACCCGCAGCGCGTTCCAGAAAGTGCCGTCCCCGAGGAGCTGGGCGAAGTTGCCCAGCCCGACGTCGACCTGGCGCCGGCCGAGCCCGAGCAGCGCCACGTCGAAGCGGCTCAGGTCGATCGCGCGCAGGATCGGCCAGAACAGGGTCAGCGCCAGCAGCGTGAGCGCCGGCAGCAGGAGCAGCGTCGGGAAAGGGTCGAAGCGCGGCCGACGCCGACGCGCGCCACCGGCCGCCCCCGCCGGGCTCCCGCCGAGCCCGGGCAGCCCCGGCAATGAACGGGCGGAGCCAGGAGGCGCCCTCAGCGAGCCGCTGCCGGACGGCGCCATCAGCGCAGCCCGGCGACGAACGCCTCCAGGTCGCGCTGCGCCGCGTCCAGCTCGCGCTTGACGTCGCCGCCCGCGTAGATGCGCTCGACGTAGCGCATCGCGATCTTGCGGAACTCGGCGGCATTGACCGCCAGGCGCGGGTTGGGCGGGGCATAGCCGAAGCCGGTCTGGTAGTTCGCCGCGATGTCGATCATGTTGCGCACCCAGGGGTTCGCCTCGAGGAAGGCGGGCGAGGGCTGGATCGGCTGCCCCGGGATCTGGACGAGGTCTTCGAGCCAGCGCCGCTGCCAGCCTTCCTCGTTGATCATCGCGATGTACTTCCAGGCCAGCTCCTTGTTCTTCGCCTCGCGCGGGATGGCGAAGAACGCGCCGCCGGTGATCGCCGCCTTGGTGGGAGTGGGCGGCGCGACGAAGTTCACGTAGGGGTAGAGCTCCGGGCTCTTCGTCTTGACCAGCGTCATCACCCAGGGCCCCTCGAACATGAAGGCGAGCTTGCCCTCGGCGAACATCTGGCGCAGGTCGACGATCTTGACGCCCTTCGGCGCGAGGTCCTCGTCGAGGAACCGCTTGATCCAGGTCATCGCCTCGACGTTGCGCGGGTCGTTGGCGGTGACGCGCCCGTCGGCGTCGGCCCAGTCGCTGCCGTAGCCGAGGATCCACTGCATCGTGGTGATGTAGGCGTTGAGCTCCTCGGCGGCCAGCATCGGGAAGCCGTAGCCGTACTCGCCGGTGCGCTCCTTGACCTGCTTGACCGCCTGGTAGAACTCCTCGGGCGTTGTCGGGATCGCCGTGACGCCGGCGCGGTCGAGGAGCTGCTTGTTGTAGATCATCCCCTGCGGAGAGGCGGTCAGCACGACCCCGTAGGTCTTGCCGCCGCGCCGGGCGACGCGGATCGCCGGGAGCTGCTGGTCCTTCCAGGTCGTGCCGGCCAGGTAGTCGTCGAGCGGCTCGAGCGCCTCCTCGTCGATCAGGCGCGGCATCATGTTCGTGAAGACGGGGTAGATGTCGGGCGCCTGGCCGGCCGCGAGGTCGGTCAGCGTCTTGTCCTCGTACTGGTTCGAGGGGATGAGCGTGGTGCGGATCGTGACGCCGGGGTTGCGCTGCTGGAACTCCTCGATGCTCGCCCGCCAGTAGTCGCCCACGCCCGCCTCGCCGAGCATCCAGTTCGGGTAGGTGAGCGTGATCGACTGCTGCGCGGGCTCGGCCGAGGCGACGGCCGACCCGGAGCGCAGCAGCCCCGGCTGGCCCAGGCCGACCAGCAGAGCGGCGATGAGCAGGCACAGGCCGCCGAGACGGTTGCGGTTGCGGGTTCGAGCGCGGGCGCCGACGGGTGGCACGACCATGGGGCAGCCTCCTCGATCCGTTTCCACCTGAGCGTTGACCGCCGAGCACGGGGCGCCGCCGGCACCCGCCGTCGGCGCGTGCGCTGTATACCGATCGCACCCCGCACTCTACGCCGGCCGGCCGGCCGCGTCAACCGCTCGGCGCCGCCCCGGCCGGGGCCGGATCACGCCGCTACCGGCCACCGTCCGGTGGTGCTGCAAGCTGCCGGCGTGGATCGGGCGCGGCGGCCGGATCAGGCCGGGGCCGGCGCCGGGGCCGCGGCCCGGCGCCGGTGCTTGAAGAGGAGCAGGCGCAGGCCGTTGAGCGAGACGAGGACGGTGCCGCCCTCGTGCCCGACCACCGCCAGCGGCAGCGGCATGCCGAAGGCGAGGATGCTGGCGATCATGATGCCGATGGCGCCGAGCGCCACCCCGAGGTTGATCAGCAGCGTCCGGCGCGTCTGCTGGCTGAGCGCGATCACATAGGGCACGTTGCGCAGGTTGTCTGACATCAGGACGATGTCGGCCGTCTCGAGCGCCACGTCTGAGCCGGCCGCGCCCATCGCGATGCCGACCGCCGCCGTGGCGAGCGCGGGCGCGTCGTTCACGCCGTCCCCGACCATCGCCACCGGGCCGTAGCGCGCCCCAAGCTCCTTGATGATCCGCACCTTATCCTCGGGCAAGAGGTCGGCGTAGACCTCGTCGACCCCGACCGCGCGCGCGATCACCCGCGCCACCTCGGCGTGGTCGCCGGTGAGCATCGCCACGCGCACCCCGGCGGCGCGCAGCTCGGCGACCACCTCGGCCGCCTCCGGCCGCAGCACGTCCGCGAAGGCGAGCACGCCCAGCACGCGCGCCACCGGCCGCTTCGGGCCGGCGCCGTCGGGCTCCGCCGTGTCCTCGACGCGCGCGACCACGACCGAGGTCTTGCCCTCGCGCTGGAACCGCTCGACCACCGGCACCACCGTCGGCAGGTCGGGCGTGTCGAACGCCTCGAAGTAGCGCAGGTTGCCGATGCGGATGTCGTCGGTGCCGACGACACCGCGCACGCCCTTGCCGGTCGCCGCCTGGAAGGCGAACGCCTCGGCCAGGTGCAGGTTGCGCTGCGTCGCCGCCTCGACCGTCGCCCGCGCCAGCGCGTGCTCCGACTTCGCCTCGACCGCGCCCGCCAGCGCCAGCAGCTCGTCCTCGGTGCCCCGCACGACGTGGACATCGGTCAGGCGCGGCTTGCCGACGGTGAGCGTGCCGGTCTTGTCGAACGCCACCACCTTGATGCCGGCCGCCTGCTCGAGGTAGACGCCGCCCTTGAAGAGGATGCCGCGCCGGGCGCCGTTGCCGATCCCCGAGAGGATCGAGGCGGGCGTGCTGATGACGAGCGCGCAGGGCGAGGCCGCCACCATCAGCGTGATCGCCCGGTAGAACGCGGGCTCGAACGCCTCCCCGAAGACCAGCACCGGCACCGCCGCCGCCGCCACCGTCAGCCCGACCACGAACCAGGCGTAGTACGGCTCCCAGCGGTCGATCAGACGCTGCGTCTGCGCCTTCTGCGCCTGCGCCTCCTCGACCAGCGCGATCAGCTTGGCGAGCGTGGTGTCCTGGGCGAGGCGGCTCACCTCGAGCTCGAGGCTGCCGTTGCCGTTGATCGTGCCCGCGAACGCCGTGTCACCTGGCCCCTTGTGCACCGGCACCGACTCGCCCGTGATCGAGGCCTGATTGACCGTGCTCTCGCCCGCCACGACGACGCCGTCCAGCGGCAGCAGCTCGCCCGGCTTAACCAGCACCCGGTCGCCGATGCGCACCTGCTCGATCGGCATGAGCACGTCGCCCTCGGGTCGCCGTACCAGCGCCTGCTTCGGCCGCAGCTTCATCAGCGTCCGGATCGCGTTGCGCGAGCGGTCCATGGCGTAGTCCTGGAGCACGTTCGAGAGCGAGAACAGGAAGAGCAGCATCGCGCCCTGGAACGGCTCGTTGACGAGCCAGGCGCCGATCGCCGCGACCACCATCAGCAAGTCGACGTCGAGCCGGCCGTGGCGCAGCGCCGCCAGCCCGCCCTGGAGCCCGAAGGTGCCGCCCGCCACGTAGGCGAGCGCGTAGAGCGCCGTAACCGACCAGCCCCGGCCCGCGAGGTGCTCGAGCCCGAACGCCGCGAACATCGCCACCAGCGTGACCGCCGTGGCGGCGAGCTCGACCGCCTGCCGGGTCGGCAGGTCGAGCGGCAGCCATCGTCCTGCCCGCGATGCCTCGCCCGCGGCCACGCCCGTTGTCTCGGGCACGGCTGGCGCCGGGGCGCGCTCCTCCCGCGTCGTCGAGGCGACGGGTAGCGATCCGGTTGCCAAAGTCTCCACCCTCCTCAGCGCCCGCGCCGGGTCGATCCGGCGCTGCGGCGTGCTCGGCGCGGCCCGTGCGATTGACCGCGCTATTAGGCGAACCTAACTATTTCGCAGTCCTAGCTAAGCAACAATCATTGTTATCTATGCTGCAAGAAAAAGACCCGCCGGAGACGGGTCGCGGAGTTGCCTAGACCGAGCTGCGGCAGCCGGAGCAGGTACCCTCGAGCACGAGGTGGTAGTCCTCGACGCGGAAGCCGTCGGCCTCGGCCGGCACACGCACCGGCGCGCGGCTCGCCTCCAGGTCGAGCACGGCGCCGCAGCGGCGGCAGCGGGCGTGGACGTGCCGGCTCGTATTGGGGTCGAAGCGCGCGGCGCCGTCGCCGAGGTCGAACCGGCGCACCTCACCCAGCTCGACGAGCTCATTGAGGATCTTGTAGACCGTCGTCAGCGAGATCGTCGGCAGCGCCCGCCGCACCCGCTCGTAGACCTGCTCGGCCGTGGGGTGCTCGGTGTTGCCCTCGAGCTCTTGATAGATGAGCAGCCGCTGCGAGGTCACCTTGAGACCCTCCTCGCGCAGGCGCTGCGTCAATTCCGCTACCGGCCGCATCGCGTGCCACCTTCTAATCTGAAACGATTGCGAACTACAAGCCTATTGTAGCACCTGCCGAGCGGCGCCGCAATCGCTCCCGGCTCATCTCTCGCGCAGCGCCAACACGCAGATTGCCATCTTTCGCCCTCCAAACCGTCGCAATCGCCGCCGCCTCACCTTTCGCGCAGCGCTTCGGTCAGCCGCCGCACCGCCGGGTGCTCGGCCAGGCGCGGGTTGAGCGCGAGGAGCTGGTCGCGGTAGTCGAGGAGCGCCTGCCGCAGCGTGCGCGCTGCCGCGTCGGACGGCAGCCGCGCCCGGTAGATCGCCGGGCCCGCTTCGGTCTCGTGGTAGGTCACCTCCACCTCGGCCGGCGCCGCCTTCGGGTCCGCCTCGCTCCCGCCTACCCGGTGGAAGCGCAGCCCGACCGGGCTCTCGACCATGCCCGCCCAGCAGCTCCGGCCGGCGTTGCCGCGGCCTTCGAGCCAGGCGAGCGCAGCCGCGAGGTTGGCGGCGAAGGCGGGTAGGTACTCGGGCAACGTCGCGCGCGCCCGCGGCGGCAGCGGCTCGCCCGGCTTGAGCAACACCAGCCGGTCGCCCTCGTAGGCGACGCGCTGGTTCCCCACCGTGAGCAGGACCTCGCCCGCCGCCGCCACCGTGAAGTCGACCGGGAGCGGCCGCTCCGGCCAGGCGGCGAGCGCGGCGCGGTCCTCGGGCGACGGGTTGAGCAGCAGCCGCACCGCGAGCGGCGCCCGGTTCCTGAGCGGCCGCCCGCGCGACACCGGCCGCCTCACGGCGACCTCTCCGGCGGCGCCTCGCCCGCTCGGGCACCGGATCGGCTGCGCTCTTGCGCCACCCACCTCCTCACCGCCGCGCCTCTGGCCGCTCGTCGTCCGCCGGTCCGCCCGGCCGTGGGCGCGCCCGGATCGCGCGCCATCTCATCACCCTGCCTCGCGACCACGCCTCGCGTCGTCACGTCGGCCGGTCGGGGACAGGATCGTCCGCGCCACCGGCGCACCGCCAGCCTCACCGCCGCGCCTCGCGCACCGGGTAGGCGGTGATGATGCGGCCGCTCTCGCCGACCACGACCAGCACAGCGTAGCCCGTGCCCGCCACCGGCAGGCGATACTCGCGCCGCCCGTCGGCGCTCGTACGTGGCTGGGGGTCCTCCGCCAGCGTGCGCCGGATGAGGTCGATCACCTCCGGCTCGCTGCCGGCACCGACCTCGCCGAAGAGGGTGTTCGGGCCGCCGCCCTCCCAGCGGTTGTAGATGTGCTTGTCGCGGATGTGCGCCCAGCCCCAGTCGCCGCGGTCGCGCCCGCGCGACGAGCGCCCCGCCGTGAGCTGCACCTCGCGTCCGGCGGCGTCGCGGAAGGTGCAGAGGACCGCGTCCTGGTTAGGCGCGCCGGTTGACTCGGCGCCCTGCAGGAACGCCGTGCAACCGGCCGGCGCCGCGCCGTCGCGGTTGGCGGCGCCGGGTGCGGCGGCGGCCGGTGGCGCCGGGTTGTCCGCGCGGTGGCCGGTTGCACGGCCGCCGCAGGCGAGGGCGACTGCGAGGAGGACGACGAGGAGCGCCAGCAAGGGCGCCCCGCTGCACCGCGGCAACGCCGACTGAGCGACTGATGGTCGAGCCATGCGCCTAGTCTAGCAGGTCAGGCTGAGCGCCGGGCCGCTTCAACGGCGCGCGCCCGGGGCTCCGCGCAGCGGTACAAGCGTCGGCCTCAATTCGGCTCTGCTGGCGCGGTACGGTCTTTCCCACCGATGGGGGCGCCGAGGTCCCCCGCAAGGTAGTGCTGAATCGTTGGCGCAACCAGGCGGACCACCACCTCGGCGGGCAGCGATGCGAGCGGCTCCACTCGCCACACGTAGCGCACGATCGCGAGCCCGACCATTTGTGTGGCGCATAGCACCGCCCGCACGCCCCTCGCCTCGCCCAGCTCGGCCGCGACAACCCCCACCATCCGTTCCAACAGGATCGCGCGTACCCGCTCCCGCGCCCGTGGCTCGTTTGCAGCGGTCTGAATCGCGGCCTGGAGCAGGGGCCCGCGCGTCGGATCTTCCCAGGACGCCATCAACAGCTCCACCATCGCCTCCCCCCGCCGCTCGAGGGGCTCGCGGGCCACCGCGGCTACGTCTTCCAGGAACCCGGGCGGGGGCTGCAGACACGCCTCGAGGAGCGTGGGCTTATCGCTGAAGTAGTAGTGGACGAGCGCCTGGTCCACGCCCGCTTCCCGGGCCACGCGGCGCAGGGAGGTTCCCGCGTACCCATGCACGGCAAAGCTGGCTCTCGCAGCCGCCAGGATCTTGCCCGCCAGGTCGCCGCGCTCTCCGCGCGGCCCTTTGTGAGCGCCGCGCGTTCTCCCTCTGGTCACCGGCCGCCCACCAGGGCCTCGACTCCGGCCAGCACGGGTAGCAGCAGCCGCGAGGCCGAGTACACCGAATTCCGCGCGGCGAGCCCGAGGGGGGCATGGCGAAAGCCCATCATGGCCGGGCCGGCGGTATCGTCGCTGGTCAGCACGAGCCGGATGCGGTGCCCCGGCAGGAACCGGCGGGCGTTGTCCACGAGCCCGATGCGGTAGGTGACCCGCGCGTTCGGCACGATCGGCTCTAGGGTGTCGTACGGGTGCGCGGGCCTGCCCGGGCTGCTGCGCGCCTCGTCCACGGCGCGCAGGCTGCCCCGCAGCCAGCCCGCCGTCACGTCGGTGACCTGCCCGTCCGGCGCGACGTCCTGCAGCGTTGCGATCCACGCCGTGTCGATCGCCGTGGTCGCCGCTTCGAGCACCAACTCGGCGGGGCCGGCCATGTCCAGGGCCGCCGGCAGTGGCTGACTCTCCCAAAGCAGTGCCGAAGGGCCTGCGGCGGCGCCGAGAGGCGTGCGCGCCAGTCTCTCGGGCAGGTACAGGTAGCTGCGCACGCCCGGTGGCCCTTCTTCGGGCAGCAGCGCCCC
Organism: Chloroflexota bacterium; assembly: GCA_042408635.1. Taxonomy (GTDB): domain Bacteria; phylum Chloroflexota; class UBA6077; order FW602-bin22; family JBHOQZ01; genus JBHOQZ01. The sequence goes on along the minus strand of JBHOQZ010001087.1, from coordinate 1,715 downwards.
ATCGACGGTGAGATGGAGCGGGACGTGCCGGGTGCCGGGCGGAGGCCAGGCGGTGGCGGTTCGCCAGCCGTCGGCCTCTCCAGGCAGGCAGTAGCGAATGGGGGGGCCCTCCATGACCCCCGTGTCCCGCCCCCGGAGCCACTGGTCGAACCACGCCAGCGCTTCGACGTGCAGGCCTTCCCACGGCCAGCTCAGGTCACCAGGCTCGAGCAGGGCGACCCGCACCGGGACGGCGGCGGGCAGTGCGGCCAGCGCGGCAAAGGTGCTGGCCAGGTGCATTGGAACGTTCGCCCAGTCGCAGCCGAGGTAGACCGGCACCCGCACGCGGTGCAGGAGCGAGATGAGGTCCCGCTGGCGCCAGAACTCGTCCTTCGTCTGGTGCTCGACCGCCACCGCCACGAACAGGTCACCCCACGGCTGGGGGGCGAAGCGGGCGGGGATCAGCTTGCCGAGCACGGCCAGGGCCGCTTCTCCGTTGAAGTGCTGCAGGCGATCGTGGACGAGCGGGTTGCGGAGGATGCGCTCCGCGAGCTGCATCAGCGGCCCCCGAAGCTGCTTGTCCCCGAGGCCGGCCAGCGTGCCTACGCCTTTGAGCCATCCACAGGTGAACGTCGCGCTGAGCAGACCCCCGTGGTAGATGGCCTCGTAGAGGTCCGCGCTCGTGGCGACCGGAAAGATCGCACGCAGATGCGGCGGCTGCTCGACCGCGGCCTCGAGCTGCAGCACGGCAAACGCGCTGATGCCGATCATGCCCACTTTGCCGTCGCACCACGGCTGCGCGGCGGCCCACTCCACGAGGTCGTACATGTCGCGCCGCTCCGTCGGCCCGTAGAAGTCGTAGGTGCCCCCCGACCCGCCGGTACCGCGCGCATTCGCCAGGACGTGGACATACCCGCGGGGCACAAAGAAGTCCGAGGCGCCCGCCTCGACGAAGCCGAGCGGCGCGCCGCTGTTCTGGATCTGGCGAGGATATGGCGAGGCGGCAACGAGGGCGGGAAAGCGGCCGTGGGCATCCGGCCGGAGCACGTCGGCCAGCAACGTCGTGCCGTCACGCATCGGCACCCGCTGGTTAGCTTCGAGGATGACGGTGTACTGCGGCTCCGACAGGTCACGGTAGGAGCGCCCGGTAGTCTGCGGCCCATTCAGGCGCCTTTGACCGCGCTGGGTCCCGGAAATGGTCGTGTGCGCCATGCCCGCCTCCCGAAGGTCCTCTCCGGTCTCAGTTTCATCAGATGATGAAACTGCCACCAGTATAGGCCGCGAACCCTGGTCTCGCAAGGGGGTGATAGGTACGACCTCGGACCCTCGAAATCCCGAGGTCGCTGTGAGCCTCGTGCCAATGGAGATGGTGGCCGATGCTGGTGCCGCGACCCCAGGCTAGGGTGGCGTTGGAGAGCGTGCTGACGCGACGCCGGGCCCTTCCCACGGTGCGGGCTCAGCGGCCCGATCGTCGCCATCCCGCCCAACCTCCCGTCCACCGGGCAGATCCTCCACCAGGAGCAAGTGCACCTGTCTTCGGCTCACGTGTTTTAGGATGCAGCGGACAGGGGCAGGTGCTGACGCGACCGGGGCGCGGGCCGCGGCGGGTCGATGTGGAGGGATCAAGATGACGACGGCGGGGCCGGCGCTGCCGAGGCGCGCCGAGGTGCCCGAGGCGGAGCGCTGGAGCATCGAGACGGTCTTCCCCGACGAGGCCGCCTGGGAGCGCGAGTACG
>JBHOQZ010000051.1:0-2968 GCA_042408635.1 Chloroflexota bacterium | reverse complement strand
ACATCGACGTGCGGCGGCACCGTCGGCAACGCCGACCTGCTCGGGCGGCCCGCGCTCCTCGTCTTCCTGCGCTGGCTCGGCTGACTGCCTTGCCGGGAGCACCTGGCGCAGTTGCGCCGGGCGGAGGCGGAGCTGACGCGGCGTGACGTGCGCGTGCTCGTCGTCGCCTTCGCGCGGGTCGAGGCGCTGCGCGGCTACCTGCGCCGCTATGACCTGCCGTTCGAGGGGCTGGCCGATCCGGAGCGCCGGGCCTACGCCGCCTTCGGGCTCGGGCGCGGCGCCGTCGCTAGGGTCTATCACCCGCGCGTCTGGCTCGCTTACCTGCGCCTCTACCGACAGGGCAGGCGCCTCGGCAGAATCGAGGGCGACACGCTCCAGCTCGGCGGCGACTACCTGATCGGCGCCGACGGCCGGCTCCTCCTCGCCCACCCCGGCCAGGATCCCACCGACCGCCCGGCCGTCGAATCGATCCTGACCGCGCTGGACCGCGCGGCGGGCGGGACCGCCGGCGGTGGCTGAGGCGGAGCGGCTGCCGCGGCCGGTGCCGAAGCGCTACGACGGCCGCTACGACCGCGTGCGCTGCGCCTGCCCGCCGCCCGACGACCTGCTGCGCGGCATCGAGCAATTCAACGCCGGCGCCTACTGGGAGCAGCATGAGACGCTCGAACGAATCTGGCGGCTCGAGCAGGACGACGTGCGCTACCTGTACCAGGGCATCCTGTTGGTGGGCGTCGGGTTCCACCACCTGCGGCGCAACAACCACCACGGCGCGACGGTGAAGCTGCGGCTCGGGCTCGCCCTGCTGCGCCCGTTCGCGCCGGTCTGCCAGCGCGTCGACGTGACGCGGCTGATCGGTGAGGTCGTGCCGATCCTGGCGGCGCTCGAACGGGCTGGGCCGGCCGAACTGGCACGGCTCGCGGACGGAGGGCTGCCCCGCGTCCACCTCGTCCCGGCCGGGCCGACTGCCGCCGGCACCGACCATCACGCCTGCTAGACTGGAGTTGAGGAGTGTCGCGCGACGGCGAAGGAGGAGACGATGCGCAGCGTGGAGATCTGGACGAAGATGGCCCCCGAGGACGTGATCGCCCGCGCGGTCGAGTTCTTCGGCCCCGACGGCGCGGGGCTGCGGCTCGTTAAGCGCGCGCCGCTCGAGGCGCAGTTCGACAGCCCCTCCGGCTCGGTTGTAGTGGCGGCGCGGGCGGACGTCGCCAACCGCCGCACCCTAGTCGACATCGTCTCGCGCGAGATGGAGCACGATGTCGACCGCTTCATCAAGCAGATCGTGAAGTAGCGGGGGGATCGCGATGACGTCGCCGCAGCCGCGGTTCGCCGGGACGTTCCCGGCGCCGGAGTTCCCGCCCGGGCTGGACTGGCTGAACACGCGCCGCCCGCTGACGCTGGCCGACCTGCGCGGCAAGCTGGTGCTGCTCGACTTCTGGACCTTCTGCTGAATCAACTGCCTCCACATCATTCCGCAGTTGCGGAAGCTCGAACGCAAATACGACCCGCGCCTGGTCGTCATCGGCGTCCACTCGGCCAAGTTTCCGGCCGAACAGCCGACCGAGGCGGTGCGCGAGGCGGCCGCCCGCTACGGCCTCGCCCACCCGATCGTCAATGACCGCGAGTTCCTGATCTGGCGCCGCTACGGCGTGCGCGCCTGGCCCACCCTGATCTTCATCGACCCGCTCGGCCGCCCCATCGGCAAGCACGAGGGCGAGTTCGACTACGAGACGTTCGACGCGCTGATCGGGGCGATGCTGCGCGAGTTCGAGGCAGCGGGGGAGATCGATCCGCGCCCGGTCGCGGCCCTCGTCGGCCCGGCCCACGTCGCCAGCGGGCCGCTCGCCTTCCCCGGCAAAGTGGCGGTCGACTCGGCAGGCGAGCGGCTTTACATCGCCGACACCAATCACCACCGCATCGTGCAGGTCGACCTCGACGGCCGCTTTGGGTGCGTGATCGGCTCGGGTGAGCCCGGTCTCGTCGACGGCGATCTCGCCTCGGCCTGCTTCACCCAGCCGCAGGGACTCGCCTGCGAGCCCGAGGGCGGCGTGCTCTACGTCGCCGACACGGAGAACCACGCCGTGCGCGGCGTCGATTTGGACGCGGGCCGGGTCGAGACGCTCGCCGGTACGGGGGAGCAATCCCGGCGCTACCTGGCACCTGGTCAGGCGCCCGAGCCGGGGAGGTCGGGCGGCACGGCGGCCGGCCGGATACCGCTCAACTCGCCCTGGGACTTGACGCTCCGGGGCCGCGCGCTCTACATCGCGATGGCCGGCTCACACCAGGTCTGGCGGCTGGATCTCGCTGGCGGGCGCGTCCAGCCCTTCGCCGGCAGCGGCCGCGAGGGCCTCGAGGACGGGCCGCTGGCGCAGGCGTGGCTCGCCCAGCCGAGCGGCATCACCCGCGACGACAGTGCGCTCTATATCGCCGACAGCGAGGTCAGCGGCATCCGCCGGATCGACCTCGACGGTCCGCGCCCGCTGGTCACGACGCTCGTCGGCCGCGGCCTCTTCGAGTTCGGGGACATCGACGGCGTCGGGGAGGCGGTGCGGCTGCAGCATCCGCTCGGCGTGCTCTGGGACCGCGAGCGCAACTGCTTGTGGATCGCGGACACCTACAACCACAAGATCAAGCGGCTCGATCTCGCTACGCGCCGCGTCGATACCGTCGCCGGTGCGGGCTCGCCGGGCTACCAGGACGGGCCGGCGGATCAGGCGCGCTTCAACGAGCCGAGTGGCCTCGCGCGTGCCGACGGCCGCCTCTTCGTCGCCGACACCAACAACCACCGGATCCGGGTGGTTGACCTCGCCACGGGCGCCGTCAGCACGCTGGAGCTGCACGGGGTGCCCGGGGCGCCCCCGAGCCGCCTGCCGTAGCGCCGCCCACCGGTCGCGGCGCCCAGCATGTAGGCCCAGGCTACGAGGCCGCGCCGGGTGGCGCAGCCGGGCCTCGCCGTGTCCGGGGTCGG
>JBHOQZ010000003.1:0-2795 GCA_042408635.1 Chloroflexota bacterium | reverse complement strand
GTCGGGGACACCGGCCGAGACGACGGGCCCCCCGCCCCTGGGCTTGGGGACCGGGTGCGACACCGCCCCGGGTAGCGAGCCTTCCCGCCCCCGCCCCGCCCCTTACCCTAAAGGGGGGGGGCGGGGGGGGGGGGGGGGGGGCGGGGAGGGTAAGGGGCGGGGCGCGCCCTGAAGCCGGGGCGCGGTTTGGGCCCCATCGGGACTCGGGCGGCCTACCAACCGCCCCTAGCCGAGGAGGGGGCTTGCGCCCCGGGGGCGCCTTTGCTATTATATGGCGCACAACATCCCGGGAGAACGTATGGCGCGGGCGATCTGTACCCAATGTGCGAAAGAAGTCACCTGGTACGCGGGCCGGGATTGCCGGCTCGCCGATCTCGCGTGCCCATCGTGCGGTGGGCGCCTCCAGAGCCAGACGCGGGGCCGGCAATACGGCCGCTGCGAGCATTGCGGCAGGCGACGCTCGCAGGACGTGCTGGTAACGTTGCCCCGAGAGGCGGTGATCGCTCGGGCGCGGCCGCGTGACCCATTCAAAGACTACTGGGACGCGACGCAGTGGGATCCGGTGCGACAGCCGGCCGGCGCCGTGGTGTGCGGCTGGCATCCCCTCATGGTGCCGTCGGGCGAGCGGATCGCTGGATGCGATGGAAGATTTCCGGCCACGCCGCACGACCTGGCCACAGGCGTGCCCGTGGAGGGCTACGATGAGCCCTGAAGACCCAGCATTGGCCGAGTGGGCGCGCCGCGAGTGGGAGCGCCGGCACCCGGAGCCGCCGCCGCCCTGGTGGGCCTGGGAGGGATGGCCCGTGCTGGTCCTCGTGGCGGGGCTCCTGGTTGCCTCGCGCTGCCGATGATCGGCGAGCGAAAGTTTGGCCCGCCCGCCGCCGTGTGGATGGTGGGCAACGTGGTAGTGGACCCGGCCGACCGCGAGGCCGTGCTAGAGTATCTGCGCGACCATCGGGCCAGGATTCTGTTCGATGGCCCGTTCGAGCCCAGTCCCGACCTGTGCTCTATTTACTTCATCGTGGTAACGCCCCCAGGCGCTCCAGGCAGCCGCCGGGTCGGGGCGGACCGTAAGTAAGGAGGGCCCAATGGCACGAGCGTATGAAGTGCGGACCTGGGCCGAGCATGGCCTCGGCCACGTGGTGCGCCGCACGCGGCGGTGGGAAGACGCCACGGCCTACGCGATGGCGCACGCCAGCGAGTACGATGGGGGGCTCTTTATCTTGACCCCGGACGGCACGATAGATACCGGGGTCAGCCTCATCTATCCCGACGGGACCGAGGAGGACTACCGGACGCCGGCCTATGTGCGCCTCCTCGAAGAGGACCCGCGCGCGGCGGCAGCGGAGTTGCGCGCGCGGATTGCCCGGCATCGCCGGCTGGCGGGATGATCACCCAAGGCAAGTGCCCGCGCTGCCGCGTCCGGTGGCTGTGGCGCGGCCGGCCTCGGCTGCGGGATGCCCGATGCCCGACGTGCGGCACGGCGCTGGCACGCACCAGCGAGGCCCTCCGCTGGCCCGTGCGGTGGGCGGAGACCGGCGGGCGGCCAGCCGAGCTCCGCACGCCGTCCTGGTATCGGCTACTGGCTGCGGACCCGCCAGCGGCGGCGGCGGACCTGGCGTATCGCCAGCAGCGGCACATGGCGCAAGCGCACGCGGGCCTCGCGGACCCGCGATGTGCCACGTGCGGGGTGTTGGCGAGCCAAGCGGCCCGGGTATCGCGGGCCCTGGTGGCGCCCCAGCTATGAAGCCCCCGCGCCGCGCGCCGCTCGCGCCAGCTGATGCCGAGGCCCTCGTGCAGGCCGCGCGACCCGGGATTGAGCGGCTGGTACTGGTCCTGCTGAGCGACACCGGCATACGAGTGGGCGAGCTCGCGGCCATCACGCCCGACGCCGTAGATTGGCAGGCCGGGCGGCTCCGGGTGGTGGGCAAGGGCGGCAAAGCGCGAGTGGTGCCGCTGTCCTTCCGCGCCCGCGAACTCCTCAGCGCCTGGTGGGCGCTGCACGCAAGGATGCCGGCCCGCCGCACGGCGCAAAAGATTGTCCGCCGGGTGGCGCAGCGGGCCGGCCTGCGGCGCCCGGTGAGCCCCCACGTGCTGCGGCATACCTGGACCGTGGCCGCGCTCCAACGCGGTGTCCCGGTGTGGGCGGTGCAGCAGCTGCTCGGGCACGCCCACCTGGCGACGACCGAGATATATGCCCGGGGCCTGGCCCCGGAGGATGCCCTGCAAGCCTGGAGGGAGCATGCAGACCGTTAGCCAAAGCAGGACGACCTGGGCCCTGGCGACGTGGAGCCGGGCCCTCGGCGGCGTAGTGATGGCCTGCGACCGCGAGACCGCGCACGAGTTACTCAACGCGCTGAATGACGCCCGGGCGGATTATCGCGACCTGATCACGCCCGGCGTGCGCGAGCTTTGGCGCCAGATCGAGACCGCACTAGGGGAACCCGCGCGATGACGGCACCCGGACCGGACGCCGCCGCGCCCTCGCCCGACCTCCAAGACGTACTCGGGCAACTCCCCTCGGGCGCGACGATCAATGTGCACCGGTGGGCCGAGACGGGCGGCCCCAAGCCGGGCTACCGGTACCTCGGCCGGATAGACGCGGCGGACTACTCGCCGGAGCTCATCGCCCGGCGGTGGGGGGGCGGGCATTACCGGCTCTATGTGCGTGTCCCGCCCGACGAGGCGCGCAAGGCGGGCGTGCCGCAGCTGATGGTGCGCGAACTGGCGATTGACCCGGCGGCCGCCCCCGCGCCCCCAGCGGCGGCGCCAGCGCCAGCACCGGCGGCCGATGT
>JBHOQZ010001086.1:0-1591 GCA_042408635.1 Chloroflexota bacterium | reverse complement strand
CGTGACCCAGAGATGAGAGAGGGCAAGCAACTGGACCGCACTGCCCGCCTATAAACGTACGCCGGCCGCCCCTCTGCGGCATCGTGAGAAGTACCTACCCACGGCACGTCCTTTCACCAATGTCAGGCGGGATGTTTCAGGACGAAATGCTTGCTGCTCCGTCGCCCGGTAAAGGACGGCGCGGGAATCGGCGCCCCGCGGCGCCATGTGGTGCGCCGCGGGGCGATTCGGGTCGTGGGAACGGCTCGGCCGGCGACCGAGCCGTCAGCCCCTGGCCGCGCGCGCAAGCTCAACCTTGTCCATCCGCGACGCCCTTGACGTCGGGACGCAGCCGCACGATGGCGGCCGGTGCCAGGCAGCGCAGCGCCGCCGGCGCCCGCCGCAGGTCGCGCGCCGTCCAGCGCGTCAGCTTGCCCTGGTAGGTGACGTGCCCGTCGGGGTCCACCCCGAAGTTCGCGGTCGTGCAGCGTCCCCACTCACCGGGGGTGAACAGCTCCCAGCGCGCGGCCGGCCCCATCACCGCGATGACGAGGGTGCCGTTGGGAAGCAAGTAGGTCTGCCGCTCGTGGAGCCGGGCCATGGGCTGCTACCTCCTGTTGCGGGACGCCTGGGGCCGGTCGCCCGGGCGCCGATGCGACCGGATCCGGTTCACGGGGTGGGCGTGCGCGTCGGCGTACGCGTCACGGTGGGCGTGCGCGTCGGCGTACGCGTCACGGTGGGCGTGCGCGTCGGCGTACGCGTCACGGTGGGCGTGCGCGTCGGGGTCGCACCACCGGAGGCCGTGGGCGTCGCGGTCGGCGTGCGCGTCGACGTGCTGGTGGGTGTGCCGGTTGGGGTGCCAGTCGGTGTCCTGGTGGGCGTGCTCGTCGCGGTCCCCGTCGGCGTGGCGCTTGGCGTGGGCGTCGCGCCGGTCGTTGAGAACGTCGCGGTGATCACCAGGTTGGTGGCACCGACCGTGATGTTGTGCTGCTGCGCCCCGCCGTCGGACCAGCCGGCCCAGAGCAGCCCGCCCTGGGGCGATGGTGCGAAGATCGTCTGCGCCGAGCCGACCGTGACCGAGGCCGTCGCCGGAGCCGTCGCCACGTCGCCGTTGCGGACCACCTGCAGCCCCGCCGGCACCGTGTTGAGCGTGAGCTGGACGGTTTGCGGGTTGATCGTCACCGACTGGCTGGCGGTCAGGCCGCCACTGTCGGTCGCGGTCAGCTTGATCTCGAAATAGCTGCTGTCGCCGTGGTCGGGGACCGTGAACGAGCCACTTGCCCCCGTCGTCGTCAGGAACGGGTGGATGTGGCAGACCCCACCCGGACAGTGGTAGATCGTGACCTGCCAACTCAGGCCGCTGGCCGGAATGGTCCCATCCTCGGGATCGGTGGCCGAGCCGCTGAAGTTGATGACATCACCTACCTTGTAGAGGAGCGTCGAAGCGGGCGCGGTAATGTTCGCGGTTGGCGGCCGGTTGCTCCCGCAGGTGATGCGCGCGTTCGCCCAGTCCGCGTGATCCGACCCGTTGCCGTCGCCCGCGTCAGTCACCACCAGCGCCAGGTCGATTCGACCGGTAATGTCCACGCTCACACCGGCCGTGGCGCTGTTG
>JBHOQZ010000436.1:0-1249 GCA_042408635.1 Chloroflexota bacterium | reverse complement strand
GCAGGAGGTGGTCGAGTGGGGGGCGCCCGACGGTTGGACGATCGATGGGCTGCTCGTGACCCCGCCCGGCCACACGGGCGGCCGGCTGCCGCTGATCTGCTACGTCCACGGTGGGCCCTACGGGCGCTACGCCGACGGCTTCAACCCGAGCTGGGCGCAGTGGCTCGCGGCCCAGGGCTGGGCGGTGCTGATGCCCAACTACCGCGGCGGGCTGGGCCACGGCCACCGCTTCGCCGCTACCGTGTCGGGTGAGATCGGCAACGCCGACTTCCGCGACGTGATGGCCGGGGTCGACGCGATGATCGAGCGGGGCGTCGCCGACCCCGACCGCCTCGCCATCGGCGGCTGGAGCCAGGGCGGGTTCATGACGGCGTGGGCGGTAGGCCAGACCGACCGCTTCAAGGCCGCCGTGATGGGGGCGGGCGTCTGCGACTGGCGGCTGATGGTGGCCGAGAGCGACATGACCGAGTTCGAGCTCGACCTGGCCGGCGACGCGCCCTGGGACGGCTTCGGCCCGCACCGCGCCGACCGTCAGTCGCCCATCTCCTACGCCCGCCGCGTCAGGACACCGGTCTTGATCCTGCACGGCGAGCGGGACGAGCGCGTGCCGGCCTCGCAGGGACGCTTCTTCGGCGCGGCGCTGCGGCGGTTCAATGTCCCGGTCGAGCAGGTGATCTATCCGCGCGAGCCCCACGGCGTGCGCGAGCGCAACCACCAGCTCGATCTCCACCGGCGGCTGGTCGCCTGGTATCGGCGCTGGCTGGGGTAGGTCTGACCTCTTCAGCCGGGCTGGTGGTACGCTTGCGCTGTGGGCTGCGACGGAGCGTGCGGCCACGGCGGCTGGGCGACCGCCCGAGAAGCGCGCCTGGCAGGCGGGGGAGGGACGATGGCAACGGCAACCGAGGCGGACATCGCCCGCTTTCGACGCAACCTCCAGGCCGAGGTCGACGGCGCCGCGCTCTACCGCGCGCTGGCCGAGGTCGAGCCGACGCCGGCGACCGCCGACGTCTACCGGCGGCTCGCCGAGACGGAGGAGCGCCACGCCGAGATCTGGCGGGCGAAGCTCCGTGAGGCGGGGCAGGACCCCGGCGCACCCGGGCCGGGCCGGCGTACGCGCCTGCTCGGCTGGCTCGCCCGCCGCTTCGGGGTCGATGCCGTGCTGCCGCTCGTCGTGCGGGAAGAGGCGGCTGACAGCCGGGGCTACACCGCCCAGCCCGAGGCGCGGGCGGCCGGGCTGCCGGCGGAGGAG
>JBHOQZ010001085.1:0-8760 GCA_042408635.1 Chloroflexota bacterium | reverse complement strand
GCCACGCCGAGCTCCGGCCCGAGCCGCCGGCCGAACCGCACCGCGGCCGCGACCCCGAACGCCGCCGCCAGCGCCAGCAGACCCAGGCGCACCGGCTCGCGCCAGGGCTCCGCCCCGGCGAGGCGCGGGCCGGGGCTACGGCGGGCAACGATCACCTGCGCGTCACCGGCCACCGCGGCCGGCTCGATCCACAGGTCGAGGGTATGGCGCCCGGCCGCCAGGCCGGCCGCGAGCGTGAGGTGGCAGCCGGCGCAGGGGTCGAGGCCGGTCGCGCCCCGCGGCCTCCCATCGACCGACCAGCGGAGGCGGACCGGGGCCTCGGTGTTCAGGACGAGCGCCACGCCGTCGCCGTCGAACGCCACCTGATGGCGACCTCCGAGTGTCGAGCCCGAGGCGGGTGCAGCCGGCGCTCCGTGCTGCCGATCGACCGGACGCGGGAGCGGGTGGACGCCGACGCCGAGGGTGGGGTCGGCGATGGCGGCGAGGACCGCCTCGAGCACCGGCCGCGCCGTCGGCGTGCCTGGCGGGGAGCCCGGCTCGCCGGGCGCGCTGGCGCGCAGGAGGGCGAACCCGGCGCGCGGGTCGGCCGGGTCGGCGGGAGGAGCCCAGCGTTCGAGGCAGAGCAGCGTCAGCCAGGGCCAGTCACGCCGGGCCAGCGCGATGGCGCGGCGGGTCTGGTCGGCCTGCTCGGCCTCGGAGACCGCGCCCCAGGGGTTGGGCTGTCCGCCGCCGCTTGCCCCGGCCGCCGGCTCGGGCCCGGCGCTCGGATCCGGGCCGGCCGTCGCGGGTGGGACAGTCGTGTCCGCGGCGGCCGTCGCCTCGGCTCGGCTCACGGCCGTCCCGTCGGGTGTCCGGTCGGCACCCACAGTTGCCTGCGGGGCGTACCAGCCGAACTCGACCGCCCAGATGGGCGTCGCGGCGTCGCCGTGGCGCAGCATCACCTCGCGCAACCGGGCCACGCGCGCGAAGCTCAGCGTCTCCCCATCGGTGTCGCGCTCTTCGGCGTCGTACCAGAGACCGTAGGGCTTGGCGGCGACGGCGTCGAAGCTGCCCATGGCGCCGGCCGCGTAGAGCCCGTCGAGGAAGGCGAGGTCGCTCAGGTTGCGGCCGCCCGACTCGGCGTTCGGCGCCAGCCCGGCCATGACCACCGGCAGGCCCGGCGCCGCCGCGCGTACCGCCGCGCCGGCCGCGCGCAGGAGGTGGGCATAGCCGGCCGGATCGATGGCGCGGCTGCCCCAGTTCGGCGCGATGTTCGGCTCGTCCCAGACCTCGACCCCGCCCAGGCGCCCTCCGTAGCGCGCGGCGAGGCGACCGGCGAAGGCGGCGAACGGTGCGGGATCATCGGGTGGCGCGCCCTCGCCGGGATCGCCCGGGTGGCTCCAGGCCGGGGCCGCCACCAGCACCAGCAGCGGTTTGAGGTCGTAGCGCTCGGCGGCAGCGACGAAGGCATCGAGGGTGCGCCAGTCGTCGGTGCCGGGCACCGGTTCGATGGCCGCCCAGGCGACGCGCTGGCGCACCCAGCCGAAGCCGCTTGCCCGGATGGCGGCCAGGTGCCGGTCGAGCGCCGTCGAGGCCGCGCTGCCTCCGGGGGAACCGAGCAGGTCGACGTTGACGCCGTAGGCGCCTGTGGCCAGGAAGGGGCGGGGCCGGGCCGCCTCGAGATCGTGGCGCGCGAGCCCATCGTCGCCGGAGGGTGCCAGCGCGCCAGCCGCGAGGGCCGCCGCGAGCGCCGCCGCCAGCAGCGCGAGGACGACGAGGCGATCGACGGCGCGGGATCGGGGCAAGCGGGGCACTCCTTCTGGCGGGGCTGCTGCCAGCCGAGTATAGCACGCCCACTTGAAAGCACGGCCGTTTCATATGATGATACGCCTCGGTCCACATGCCGCGCACCACGCCAACTTCTGCGCCGCCCCTGCCCGCCGGCGGTCCGTTGCCGTTCGTAGCTGCTCGCGCTGGGATGGCCGCGCGTCCGGCAGGCGGGGGAGCGGGGAGTAGAATATCCGCCTATCGCCACCGGACTGACCACTTGGCCGAGGCTGGGCGTGTGAGATGACAGAGGCGAGCCCGCGGATCCGCCACCTGGCACGACAACTGCTTGCGCACGAGGCAGGATCGGGTTCGGTGCATGCGCCGCCTGGGAAGGCGGCCGTGCGGGTCTGCCACGCGCTGGGGAAGGTGCTCGATCGCCTGATTGGCCGGGCCGGCTACCGCGCGCTGCTCGAACGTGCACTCGCCCTGGCGCGCCAGGCCGAGCCCGTGCTGGCCGACGTTACCCTCGATGCCGACGCTCGGTTGCACGGGCTCGACGCAGCGCTGCGGGAATGCGATCCGTCGCGGGCTCGGTCGGCCGTGGAGACGCTCCTGGCGACACTGATCGGGCTGCTGGCCACCTTCGTCGGCGAAGCGCTGGCCGTGCGCCTGGTGCAACGGGCCTGGCCGGAGGTCCCGCTTGACCTCCATGCGGGCGCGGAGGAGGCTGAGCCGTGAACTCGAGCGGACGCGTAGGCATCGGGTTGCTCGCCACGGGGGTGCCGGGGCTGGACGCGGTGCTCGGCGGGGGGCTGCCCGAGTATTCCTTCAACCTGATCGCCGGAGAACCGGGCTCGGGGAAGACGACGCTGGCGCAGCAGATCATGTTCGCCAATGCCTCGAACGAGTGCCGCTGCCTCTACTTCACCGTTCTCGGCGAGCCACCGCTCAAGACGCTCCGCTACCAGCAGCAATTCAGCTTCTTCGACCTGACCCGGATCGAGGAGACTGTGCGCTTCGTCAACCTCAGTCAGGAGGTGATGGAGCAAGATCTGGGCCGACTGCTCGATCGCGTGGTCGCGGAGATCGAGGCGGGACGCCCGGGCCTCGTCGTCGTCGATTCCTTCCAGACGCTCGCGCCCGCCGCCCGCGCCACCGGCGTACGCGGCCCGGCCACCGACTTCCAGACCTTCGTGCAGCGCCTCGCGCTCTACCTGACGAGCTGGCAGGCCACTTCGTTCCTGGTCGGCGAGTACAGTCCGCACGACACGCGCAGCAATCCGGTGTTCACCGTTGCTGACGGCATCCTCTGGCTGTTCCAGAGCGCCGAGCGCAACTCGATCGTGCGCAAGCTCCAGGTGATGAAGCTGCGCGGTCAGGCGCCGATCCCGGGCCTGCACACCTTCCGCATCGGCCGCGATGGCATCCGCGTCTTCCCGCGCAGCCTCGAGCCACACCCGCCGCCCGCCACCCGGGCCGCGCGCGCCCGCGCCCCCCGGCGCCTATCGATGGGCGTGCCTGGCCTCGACGAGATGCTGGGCGGGGGCGTGCCGGCGGGCGACTCCATCCTGGTCGCCCGTCCGGCCGGCTCGGGCAAGAGCGTGCTCTCGACCCAGTTCATCGCGGAAGGGGTGCGGCGCGGCGAACCGGGCGTGATCGCGGTCTTCGAGGAGCACCCAGAGGAATACCTCGCCCGCGCCCGCGGGATCGGGATCGACCTCGCGGCGATGGTGCGCGCTGGCAACCTCCGCATCATCTACCTACGCCCGCTCGACCTCTCGGTCGACGAGGCGCTGCACGAGGTCCGCGTGGCCGCCGACGCAATCGGCGCGCAGCGCGTTACGATCGACTCGCTGTCGGGCTTCGAGTTGGCGGTGGCGCCGAACTTCCGCGAGGACTTCCGCGAGTCGCTCTCGCGCATGGTCGCGGCGCTTACTGCCACTGGCGTCACCGTCCTCCTGACCGTCGAGGTGCACGAGACCTTCACCGACCTGCGCTTCAGCCCGCACGTGATCTCGTTCCTCACCGACGACATCATCCTCCAGCGGTACGTCGAGCTGGAGGGTGAGCTGCGCAAGATGCTGGCCGTGGTGAAGATGCGCGGCAGCCAGCACAGCAAGGCGCTGCGCATCTACGAGATCACCGACCGCGGCATCGAGATCGGCGGCAGCCTCGAAGGCTACCGGGGCATCATCACCGGCGTCCCGGCCCGGCGAGAGGCGCCCGCCCGCGACTACCCGGGCCTGACCGACATCGAGGCGCTGGTGCTGCGCGCGCTGCTCCATCTCGAGCAGAGCACCGCCGACGGCCTGGCCGAGCGAACGGGCCTGCGCCGCTCCGTACTCGGCCAGGCGCTCAACCGCCTCGTCGCGCTCCGCTACGCCGCGCGCTCTGGCTCCGGCCCGGCCGCGATCTACCGGCCGGCGCGGTAGGTGAGCAGGCAAAACCAGGAGGAGGGCTGATGTCGGTCGAGCATGTGGACGCGGGGGCGCTGGCAGTCGAGGCGATCGAGCTCTGCTATCGGCGCGGCTGGACGGACGGGCTGCCGGTGGTGCCGCCGCTGCGTGCGCTCGTCGAGCGCATGGCAGCCGGAGTTGACCTGCCGCCCGACGAGCTGGTCTGCCGGGTGCCGCCGCGCTGGGGCCGCGCCACGGTCGAGCGGATCGCGGCCAACGCGGTGATGGCGGGCTGCCGCCCCGAGTACATGCCGGTGATCGTGGCGGCGCTGCGCGCCCTGGCGGACGACCGCTTCAACCTGCACGGCGTGCAGTGCACGACCCACGTCGCCACGCCGCTCCTGATCGTCAACGGGTCGCTTGCCCGGCAGCTCGAGATCAACGCCGGCCACAACTGCCTCGGGCAGGGCTGGCGCGCCAACGCGACGATCGGCCGGGCCGTGCGGCTGGTGCTGACCAACCTCGGCGGCGCGCTGCCCGGTGGCATGGACAAGGCGACGTTCGGCCACCCCGGCAAGTACACCTACTGCCTGGCCGAGAACGAGGCGGAGAGCCCCTGGGAGCCGCTGCACGTGGAGCGTGGCCTACTCGAGTCCGCCAGCGCCGTCACCGTGTTCGCGGCCGAGGCGCCGCACAACGTGAACAACCACCCCGCCGACAACCCCTTCGATCTGCTCGACACCGTGGCCGATACCATGGCGACGCTGGGCAACAACAACATCTATCTGATGAGCGAGAGCCTGGTCGTCCTGGGGCCCGAGCACGCGCGCAGCATCGCCGGCGCCGGCTGGACCAAGCGCCACGTCAAGGAGTATCTCTACGAGCGCGCGCGCCGCCGCGTGCGTGAACTGGCGATCGGCGGGCTCTACGGCGCCGACCTCGAGCGGAACCTCTGGCCGCGCTGGATCCGGCGCGACGACCCCGACGCGCTCGTGCCGATCGCCCGCCGGCCGGAGGACATCGTCGTGATCGTGGCGGGGGGCGCCGGGCGCCACTCGCTCGTGATCCCCGGCTGGGGCACGCGCACCGTCACGCGCCCGATCGAGCATGTGCCCGCCATGCCCGGCAGCTCGACCGACGTCGGGGCGGCGTCACCCTCCCAACCGTAGTCCGCCCCCCGCGCGCTCCAGCGACGCGTCGACCTGGTTGCCGGGATTCTCCTGTCAGGCTCCTTCCCAATTGTGGCGCGGATTCGCCGGTGATAGCATCGCTCTGGGCTAGTGCAAGGGGGCATTGGTCCGAATTGTTCCTGCGAGGCCAGAAACGACGTGTTGAGGACACCGATCGGGCGCTTCCGCGCCGTTGCCCTCGCCGAGGGGATCTCGTTGCTCGTGCTGCTTGGCATCGCGGTGCCGCTCAAGTACCTCGCCGGCCTGCCGGAAGCGGTGAGCTTCGTCGGCCCGGTGCACGGCGTGCTCTTTCTGCTCTACGTCGTCGCGGTCATCGATGTGATGAGCGAGCTGCACTGGGGCGTCGCGCGCGTCCTCGGCGCGCTCGTCGCGGCGGTCCTGCCGTTTGGCACCTTCGTGCTCGAGGCGCGTCTGCGCCGCGAGCGGGGCGCGGCCGGCCCGGCGTAGCCGCGTCTTCTCACGCGCCCGGGCGGCGCGTGGTCGGAGCGCCGTGATCGGCCCGGGCAGCTTCCCGTGGAGGCTCCGCCGCGCTACAGGTGCCCTGCCGGGCGGACAGGCTTAGGGCGAGTCCGCGTCAGGCTCGGAGGTGGGGCGCGACCAGTCGAGCCAGCGCCGCAGCACGGCGCGGTCCACCGGGGTGCCGCAGACCTCGAGCCAGTGGAAATATACGTCGAAGTGCTGGCGGCGCGTGCCTGCTCGCTGGAGCCGGCCGGGAAAGCCGACGGCGGCGCGCCACGCCAGCAGTTCGGCTCGGGCCGCCGCTACGTCTTCGAGATCGCTGAAGACGTGGCAGAGCGTCTGCCTGGCCTCGATGCCCAGATGGGGAATCGCGGTGGCGGCGCGATGGTAGTGGAACTGGATCGTCACGAACCGGGATTATACGGACGCGGTCGACAGTGGGCGCGGCCCGTCGTAGGATGCCCACGCCACCCGGCGAGCTGGCGACGGGCCTCGAATACATGCTGCTCGGCCGCGCGACCGACCCAGTTGCCTGTCGAGTGGGCGCGCGCAGCTCGGCGCCGGGACGGCGGGTGCAGACATGAGAGAGCGGGCGGGGCGCGGGTTGCGCTGTCCCAGAGGAGGCAAAGATGGTCGCGACCGGCGTGGCGGTCTACGAGGTGGTGGGCCCGGAGTTCGACGCTATCGCCGAGCGCACGCGCGCCGGCATGGAGGAGCGGAGTATCCCGGGTGTGGCGGTCGGCGTCCTCGACGGGGGGCGCGAGTACGTGGCCGGGTTCGGGATCACGTGCGTGGACAATCCGCTACCGGTGACGCCCGACACGCTCTTCCAGATCGGCTCGATCTCGAAGACGTTCACCGCCACCGCCGCGATGCGCCTGGTCGAGCAGGGCAAGCTCGACCTCGATGCGCCCGTCCGGCGGTATCTGCCCGAGTTCCGACTGAAGGACGCCAGCGTGGCCGAGCGGGTGACGTCCCGCCACCTCTTCGCCCACGTCGGCGGCTGGGTCGGCGACTACTTCTGCGACACCGGCCACGGCGACGACGCGCTCGCCCGCGCCGTCGAGGGCGTGGCTGAGCTCGAGCAGTTGACGCCGCTCGGGGAGACGTGGTCCTACAGCAACTCGAGCTTCTACATCGCCGGGCGCATCATCGAGGTGCTGACCGGGCAGACCTACGAGCGGGCGATGAGGGAGCTGGTGTTCGGCCCGCTCGGCATGGACAACACGTTCTTCTTCCCCAGCGACGTGATGACGCGGCGCTTCGTGACCGGCCACTTCGTGCGCGAGGGCCGCGCCACGGTCGCCCGACCCTGGGCGCTTGCCCGCGCCGCCAACCCGGTCGGCGGCGTGACGACCTCGATCCGCGACCTGCTCAAGTACGCGCGCTTCTGGCTGGGCGACGGCACGGCGCCGGACGGCACGCGCCTCCTGTCCCCAGAGCGGATGCGCGAGATGCAGACTCCGCGCGCGCAGCGCTCGCTGGGCGGCGAGGCCTGCGGCGTCGCCTGGATGCTGCGCGAGGTGGGTGGCGTGCGCCTCATCAACCACGGTGGCGCCACCTGGGGGCAGATGGCGAACCTCACCATCGCGCCCGAGCGCGGCTTCGCCTTCGCCGCACTGACCAACGCCAACCGCGGGGGCGAGCTGCACACCGCGCTGACCAAGGACGCGCTCAAGCACTTCCTGGGGGTCGACGACCGCAAGCCCGAGCCGGTGGCGCGCTCCGAAGCCGAGCTGGCGGAGTTCGCCGGGCGCTACAGCGCGCACCTGGCCGACGTCGAGCTGAGCGTGAAGGCTGGGCAGCTCGTCGCCCAGGGCACGCCGAAGGGCGGCTTCCCCACGCCGGACGTCCCGCCGCCGCCCCCGCCCCCGCCCACGCGCCTCGCCTTCATCGGCCAGGACCGCGTCGTCGCGCTCGACCCGCCATTCGTGGACAGCGAGGGGGACTTCCTGCGCGACAGCTCGGGCCGGATCGTCTGGTTCCGCTGGGGTGGCCGCATCGCCCGCCGCCAGGGCTAGCCGCGAACGCTCCCAGGATCGATCAGGTGAGGCCCCGCGTTGCACCACTCGGTTTGGCGCGCGCCGGGCGGCGGGATTCGCTCACCGCCTGGCCGGCGTGTCGTGGCGGCAGTTTAGGTGCGGGAGAAATCGCCGATAAGGCGAACCCAGCGTGCGGCCGGGCCAAGCACTGGGGCGAGGCCGTGAGGGGGCGCGAGGAGCAGCCGACTCCGGTCAGCTGATGCCGAGGCCCGCGCCGGCAAGCCGGCCCAGACCGAACGTGACGGCGGCCGCGACCAAACCGAACAGCACCTGGCGCAGGCCCGAGCCAAGCGGCTCGCGCCCAGTGAAGAGCGTGGTGCCCGAGCCGATCAGGAAAAGCGCTAGGCCGCTCAGCGCGGCGCTGGTCGCTACCGCCCCCCAGCCTCCAAGCACCAGGTAGGGCAGGACGGGGATGATGGCGCCGACGGCAAAGAGCAGGAACGAGGTGCCGGCGGCAACCCAGGCGGAACCGCCCAGCTCCTCCGGGTCGATGCCCAGCTCCTCGCGCGCGAGCGTGTCGAGCGCGTGGGCCCGGTCGCCGATCAGCCGGTCGGCGATCTCGCGGGCGCGGTCCGGCGGCACCCCCTTGGCCGGGTAGATCAGCGCCAGCTCCTCGGCCTCGGCGGCGGGGTCCGCCTCGAGCTCGCCCTGCTCGATCTCGAGCTGATGTTGATAGAGCTCGCGCGAGCTCTGCACCGAGAGCCACTCACCCAGCGCCATCGAGATCGCGCCCGCCATGAGCCCGGCCAGGCCCGTCAGCAGGATGGTGCCCGGCTGGAGGTCGGCCCCCGCCACGCCCATCACCAGGCTGAAGTTCGAGACAAGGCCGTCGTTGGCGCCGAGCACCGCCGCGCGCAGCGCGTTGCCGCCGGTGGCGCGGTGGCGGCCCTCGAGGCGCGCCAGCGCCAGCCCCGGCAGGCCACC
>JBHOQZ010001084.1:0-1553 GCA_042408635.1 Chloroflexota bacterium | reverse complement strand
TGAATACGACCTGGCCGCCGGCTTCCACCAGGAGGCGCTGGCGCTGCGTCGCGCGCTGGGCGACCGGCGCGGTGTCGCTTCCTCGATCGGCAACCTGGCCGGCGTGCTGCACAACAAGGGCGACTTGGTCGGCGCCGAGCCGCTCTATGTCGAGAGCCTGGCGCTCTGGCGCGAGGTGGGCGATCTCTGGGGCACCGCGATGGCGATCAACAACCTGGCGCTGGTCGTCCACGACCTGGGCGATGCCGCGCGGGCGGCGGCGCTCCACGCCGAGGCGCTGGCGCTGCGCCGCCGCCACGGCGACCGCGTCGGCATCGCCACCTCGCTGCTCCACCTCGGCGACGTCCTGCGCTCGCGCGGCGACCTGGCCGGCGCGGCCGCGCGCTACGCGGAGGGCCTCGATTGCGTCCTCGAGGTCGACGACAAGTCGGGGCTCACCAACGCGCTCGAGCGGGTGGCCGGCCTGGCGCTCGCGCTTGCCGACGCGGCGCAGGCCGCCCGCCTCTACGGCGCGGCCGAGGCGCTGCGCGAGGCGATCTCGAACCCGATGCGCGAGCGTGAGCGGCGCGCCTACGAGGCCCACGTGACGAACCTGCGCGCCGCGCTGAGCGAGGCGCGCTTCGCCGCGGAATGGCAGCGCGGTCGGCAGCTCACGGTCGAGACGGCCGTGGCCGAGGCGCGGCGCACGCTCAACGTGCGTCCTGTGGCGCCGGCCGTGTCGGGGAGCGTAGCCGCTAGGGCGTGAGCGCCGGCCGGGGTCGGCGCAGCCTGGCCGAGGGCGGTGACGGCCGGCGTCGGCGTGTGACAGCCTGAGCGTGGAGTGAGGAAGGGTGAGCGACACAACCTCGACCGGAGGCGGACCTGAGCTGCGCGACTGCTGGGTCTGGTGGGACCGCCTCAACCCCGGCATTCCCCGGTGCAGTTTCGACCCGACCGATGCCCAGCCCGGCGCGGTGCGCTACCGCGCCGCCTGCTGGGGAGATGCCATCGCCGTCTTCGTGCAGCGCACGCGCGGCATCACGCCGCCGAAGCCGACCAATCGCTACCCAGTCATCGCCGACGCCGACGACCCCCAGAGACGCACCGAGGTGCCCGGGCGCGAGCGCCTGGCTGCCGCCGGCTGATGGAGCTTGCCGAGATAACCGCCAGATGTGGATCGGCGGGCTGCTACTGGCTGCCGACGGGGTCCGGCACCTGCGCCGACGGGCCGCGCGGGGATGATGGAGGTTGTCGAAATAGTCGCTTGCCGGTCGGCCGGCTGAAGTCGGCGCGCAGGGTTCGAGGGGGCCGGCTGAAGCCGGGACACGGGACCCACGTGCCTGCGCGCGGGCTTCAGCCCGCTGAAGGCAGTGCGCAGTCGTTCACAACCACCATCATCCCCGCGCTCAGGCTGCGAAGCTCCACCTGCCGGCTACCCGCGCAGCGGGCGGGATGCCCGGCGGGTGGGGTACCCGGTGGGCGGGTTACCCCTCAGATGGGGACCATCCAGCCTCGTCCCGGCTTCAGCCGGCTCGCCCGTCCCTGCGCGCCGGCTTCAGCCGGCCGACCGGACT
>JBHOQZ010001078.1:0-2939 GCA_042408635.1 Chloroflexota bacterium | reverse complement strand
ACCAGGTGCCCGGACGGTTGCCGGTTTGTCAACGGCTCCCCGCCCCCGCTCGATCGAATTAACGCGTCCGGAGCACAATGGGGTGCTCCGGACGCGCCGCTCGGGTCGAATCGGTGCCTGGCGGCTCCGATTACTGGTTGTAGAGAGGCACACCCTGATAGTTGATCGTTTCGATGGTGGCGCGGATGCGGGGCGCGAGCTGCTCAGGGATGGGCGCGTAGAGCAGCTCAGGGGCGTACCGCTGACCTTCGTTCTGTGTCCAGAGGAGGTAGCGCACCAGCGCAATCCCCTTGTCGCGGTCGCTCTGCTCCCGATAGACGAGCAGCCAGGTGAAACCGGCGATTGGGTAGGTGTTGGGACCGGGTTCGTTCGTGATGAGGATGCGGAAGTCGTCGGGCATCTCAACGATCGAACCGGCGACCGCGGCGGTGGTCGTCTCGAGCGACGGCGCCGTGTAGTTGCCGTCTCGGTTCTTGATTGCGGCAACTGGCAGATTATTCTGGATCGCGTAGGCGAGCTCGACATAGCCGATCGCGTTGCGGTTTTGCTTGACCTCGCCCGCGACGCCCTCATTACCCTTGCCGCCGAGCCCAGTCGGCCAGTTTACCGACGTGCCCGCGCCGACGCTATTTTTCCAGTCGGCGCTCACTTTGCTGAGATAGTCGGTGAAAATGTTCGTCGTGCCCGAGCCATCGCTGCGGTGAACGACGATGATCTCCTCAGTCGGCAGCGCGACGTCTGGGTTCTCGGCCTGGAGGCGCGGGTCGTTCCATCGCGTGATGCGGCCGAGGAAGATATCGGCCAGGACGTCCCCGGACAGGTTGAGCGCCGGGTTGCCACTGAGGTTGTAGGTGACGGCGACCGCACCGGCAACCATGGGGATGTGCAGGATCGTGCCCTTGGCCGACTTAAGCTGCTCGTCAGTCATCGGCCCGTCGGTGGCGCCAAAATCGACCGTGCCGTCGACGATGGACTTGATCCCACCGCCCGAGCCGATCGACTGGTAGTTCACCTGGATGCCGGTCGCCTTAAGAAACTCCTCGGACCACTTGCTGTAGAGCGGCGCGGGAAACGTCGCCCCGGCGCCGTTGAGCGTGCGCGCCTGAGCCTCGGCGTGGGCGACGGGTAGGACCGCGATCGCCGCGGCCACGGCGAGCGTCGCGAGTGTCCGGCCGATGGCGGCCGGAAGTGCTGCATCCACCCTGAACCTCCCTCTCCGCCGGCATCCCCCTCGACGCCGGCGGACTATCTCGCCCTCAACGATACGGTCAGAGCGTAAACGGGCGTTGAAGGCACTGTGACCGACACGTTAACGATGGCTCAACGCCGGGCTCGGGGGCCGGGCGCTGCAACCTGGGCAATGGTTTCACGGGGCGTTCAGCTCGGCTTAAGCACTCATTTACAACCGAACCGGAGAATGCGGGAGCGGAGGAGCAGCCAGCGTGATCGCTCTCGATCTGCACATCTACGCCAAGATCGCCAAATGCGCCAGCTTCCATGCGGGCGAGGTGCGGGGCCTCGTGGGCGGCGCCCGAACGGCGCACTTGGCTGGCTTGGTGCTGACCGAGCACATCGGCGCGGGCGACATCTGGGCACTTCACGATGCCCTGCGGTGGATTGACCTCTACGACGGCGGCCTCTACCGCGCCGAGGGCGGCGCGGTCGTACTCACTGGAGCCGAGATCCGCCTCGCCATGGGCGGTGAACTGCTTGTTCTGGCTCCGCTCGAGGCGCTCTGGCAGCTCGACCGCACCTGCGCGCGGCCTCTCTCGGCGGGCTATCGGCCCGGCTTCGATACGCTCGCCGCGGCGTTGTGTGGCCTGCTGATCGGTGCCCACCCGACGCGGGTCGGCAAAGAGCTGGTCGGCCACGGCCAGGAGCGGCTCCCACGACTGGCGGCGCCGAAGATCAATGCTTGCGAGCGGGCAGCGGCCGAAGCCGCGGCGCGCCTAGCCCAGGAGCTCGGGCAGCCACTCGAAGGCGGCTCGGACGCCCCTCTCGGGCCTCACGTCGGCCTGGTCGCGACGGCGCTCAGGGTTGAGACGCCGACGTTCGCGTGGCTCCGTAAGGTGCTCAGGGTCGGCGAGGTTGGGCGATTGGCTCGGCCGGCCGGGGCGGCAGTACTCGACGCCTGTCGACGCCACCGCAGGCCAGTGGCCTCACGGCGGCCGCGGTCAGCCGACATTCGCGCCGACTGACCCCACCAGCCGGTGCAGGTTCCGGGAATCGACGGGCCGAACTTGAGGAGGCTTCCGACGTGGATAAGTGCGCAACTGGCGACGCCGACTTGCCCACCGCTCCTTACCGCGTGCTGATCCTGGCCGACGATCCGGCCACTGGCTCGGCCCTAGCCGCGCGCCTGGGTCACTACGGGTTTGACGCGACCGCCCAACCGGTCGAGGGGGTTTCGACACCGACGCAGGCCGGACGCCCGCCGATCGAGCCTGCCGTCGAGGCGGTCATCGTGCTGGCGAGCCGTCAGGGCTGGGACTACGTGGCGTTCTGCGGACGCCTGCACCAGGCGCTCGACCCCCGCGTTCCGCTCTGCGTCATGGCAGAGTCGGCCGGCGTGATCGACCGCGTCCTCGCGCTCGAGGTCGGCGCCGATGACATTCTGCCCCGCGCGGTCAGCCCGCGTGAGCTGGCGGCGCGCCTGCGTGCCCGCCTGCGGCGGGGGCGACTGGAGTGTGTGGCGGCCGCCAGCTCCGACCCGGCGTTGCCCGACAGCCGATTGCGCGTCGGTGGGCTGTGCATCGACCTCGAACAGCGGCAAGTCTGGCTAGACGACCGGCGGGTCGACCTCCGGCGTCGGGAGTTCGATCTGCTGGCGCTGTTAGCTCAGAACCGGGGCCGCACGCTGACGCGCGGTCGCCTCGCGCGCCTCTGGGATGAGCCCCCAGCTCACGGGAGCCGCACGCAGGCGGCGGATGTGCATGTCC
>JBHOQZ010001076.1:0-3046 GCA_042408635.1 Chloroflexota bacterium | reverse complement strand
CCCCCGCTGCCGGGCCGGCCGGCGCGAGCGCGGAGGCGCGCGGCACCCAGACGGCGTCGGCCTCCTCGGCCGACGGCACGAGGACGACGCTCTGGTGCCGGCGCAGCGCCTCGACCGCCGCGGCCGCCGCCGGGCTGCCAGCGCTCTGCACCGCGACGCGCAGCACGCGGCCGCGCCGCTGACCGCGTGGGACATCGCCGCCTGAGGCGGCGACCGGTTGGTCTCGCGGCGCGCCCGTGCCGCCGGGTTGGCTGCTGCCGGGGGGTGGGGGTGTGCTCACGGTGTCGCCTCCAGCGGCAGGGTGACCTCGCGGCCGGTCTGGTAGGAGCGGATGATCGCCTGGACGAGCTCGAGCGCCGCCCGCGCCTCCTCAGGCGCCAGCGGCAGCGGTCCGCCGGTGACGCAGGCATCGACGAACCCCTCGATCTCGTCGCGGTAGGCGCTGCCAGAGAAGAGGAGGGATTGGCGGGCGACCGGGTACTGCGTGCCGCGCTCCTCGGTGAACACCTCGACCGTTTGCAGCTCCGAGTCACGCACCCGCGCCACGCCCTCGGTGCCGTAGACCTCCATCTCGTGGAAGACGGGGTAACCGGGCGGCTGGGAGGTCGAGACCGAGCCGACGCCGAGGCCGCCGTTGCAAAAGCGGATCGTGTAGGCGAGGTAGCCGTAGTCCCCGTCCGGAGCACGGTGCTCGGCGTAGACGCTGGCCGCCTCGCTGCCCATGAACCAGCGCATCAGGTCGCACTCGTGGATGCCGATGTTGAGCGCGAGCACCGTTTCCCGGTCGGGCGCACCGGGCCGCGGCCTGGAGTGCGGGCCGTGGCTGGGCCAGGGGCGGCGCTCCTGCTCCTTCACCAGCCGCACCTCCCCGACCGCGCCCAGCTCCGCCACCTGCCGGTGGAGGTGGACGTAGCGCGGCGCGAAGCGGCGGCTGTGGGCGACCATGAAGCGCACGCCGGCGTCGCGGCAGGCCGCCAGCATCCGATCCGCCTCGGCGAGCGTCACGCTGATCGGCTTCTCGCAGAGCACGTGCTTGCCGGCCGCCGCGGCCGCCAGCACGTGCTCGCAGTGCAGCTCGTAGGGCGTGCAGATGTCGACGACCGCGAGGTCGGGCCGGGCGAGGAGCTCGCGGTAGTCGGTGTACCAGGCGTCCGCCCCGTGCTCGGCGGCCGCGCGCTCGGCCGCCTCCTGGTGCACATCCGCCACGGCCACGAGCCGCACCTTGTGGCCGAGCCCGTCGATCGCGGGCAGGTGCGCCGAGGTGGCGATCGCGCCGCAGCCGATCAGGCCGAGGCCGACCGGGTACTCCAGCGCCATTGGGCTACCCCCTTGGGCCGGGCGCTCAGCGGGCATCGACGCCGCCGTCGACGATGAGCGCCTGGCCGGTCATGTACGACGATTCGTCGCAGGCGAGGAAAAGGGCGACGTTGGCGATGTCCTCGGGCTGCCCGAGGCGCCCGAGCGGGATCGCCTGGCGGCGCCGCTCGCGGTCCTCGGGCGTCTGGACCAGGTCGCTGGTCAGGAGTGTCTCGACGAAGCCGGGGCAGATCGCGTTGACGCGGATCCCCTCCCCGGCGTAGCTCACCGCCAGCGCGCGCATCAAGGAGAGGAGGCCCCCCTTGCTGGCGGCGTAGGCGTGGGTCGGCCGCTCGAGCGTGCCGTGCAGCGCGCTGCTGCTCGAGGTGAAGATGATCGAGCCGCGCCCCCGCCCAGCTTCGCCGGGTGCCCGGCGCATGAGCGGCACGATGAGGCGGCAGTAGCGGTAGGAGGCGGTCAGGTTGATCTCGAGCGCCTTATGCCAGCGCTCCTCGTCGATCGTCTCGACCGTGCCGCCGACGAAGATCGTGCCGATGCCGGCGTTGCTGAAGAAGACGTCGACCGTGCCGAAGGCGTCGACCGCCGCCCGCACCGACCGCTCGATCGGTTCGAGGTATTCGACGTCGGCGTCGACGTAGATGGCGCGCCCGCCGGCAGCCTCGATCTCGGCCACGAGCGAGGCCCCGCCGGCCGGGTCGATCCCCACCGCCGCGACCGCGGCGCCCTCGCGGGCGAAGAGGCGGGCGGCGGCGCGGCCGATGCCGGAGGTGGCACCGGTGATGAGGGCGACGCGGCCGGCGAGCCGGCCGGCGCCGTGTGGCGAAGGAGCAGCCATCGCGCTACGCCTCGGCGCAGATGCGCTCGATCTCGGCCAGTTCCTCGGCCGAGAGGCGCCACTCACCGGCGCGGACGTTCGCCTCGACCTGCTCGGGGCGGGTGGCGCCGCAGGTCACCGACGGGACTTCGCGGTGGGCGACGAGCCAGGCGACCGCCAGCTCACCGGGGGTGTGGCCGCGCGCCTCCGCCCACTCCGCCAGGCGGCCGACGATCCGCCAGTTCATGTCGGTCAGGAAGCGCTCGGAGTTCGGGTTGTTGTAGCCGCGCATGCCCGGCTCGAAGCTCTGGCCCGGCCGGTACTTGCCGGTCAGGAAGCCGCCGGCCAGCGGGGAGTACGGGATGATGCCGACGCCGCTCCAGCGGCAGAAGGGGACGACCTCGCGCTCGAGGTCGCGGTCGAGGAGGTTGTAGCGCGACTGGACGACGCAGAAGGGGGCGTAGCCGCGCTTGTCGCTGATCCAGAGCGCGTGGCACATCTGCCAGGCGGGGTAGTTCGAGCAGCCGGGGTAGCGCACCTTGCCGGCCGAGACGAGGTCGTCGAGCGCGCGCAGCGTCTCGTCGAGCGGCGTGGACGGGTCGGGCGCATGGCAGTAGTAGAGGTCGATGTAGACGTTGGCGGTGTCGATGTGGTTGAGGCCCAGTTCGAGCGCGCGGTGGATCACCGCAATCGACCCCGGCTCGTCGATGAACCGGCCGAACGTGTTGCCGCCCAGACCGACCGCCGACACCTTCACGCCGGCGGTCCCGAGGGTCCGGTACTCCAACCCACCCCTCCTCATCGTGCCCGGGTCGGGCATCGCCCTACCCGACATCTGTCACCCACCCCATCGGATCTGTCCCCTGTTGCTCGGGTCGAAGACCCGAGTGACCGGCACGGGCAGCGTGGCGGGGC
>JBHOQZ010001074.1:0-3278 GCA_042408635.1 Chloroflexota bacterium | reverse complement strand
GGTCCGCTCAAGGCGCTCTGCGAGCGGGCCGCCGAGGCCGCCATGCCCGGCGGCGTGCTGACGATCCGGCCCGGCTTGATCGTGGGCCCGCACGACTACACCGACCGCTTCACCTACTGGCCGGCGCGGGTGGCGCGCGGCGGCGATGTGCTGGCGCCCGGGCGGCCCGACCGGCCCGTCCAGTTCGTCGACGTGCGCGACCTGACCGAGTGGACGGTGCGCATGGTCGAGGCGCGGGCGACCGGCACCTACCACGTGACCGGCCCCGACTACCGCCTGACGATGGGCGAGGTGCTGGAGACCTGCCGACGCGTGACCGGCAGCGCTGCCCGATTCGTCTGGGTCGACGAGCCGTTCCTGCTCGAGCGGGGTGTCCGTCCCTGGATCGAGCTGCCGCTCTGGCTGCCCAGCGCCGACGGGCTGGGGCTGATGCAGGCCGACCTGAGCCGGGCGCTCGGCGCCGGAATGCGCTATCGCCCGCTCGTCGAGACGGTGCGCGACACCCTGGCCTGGGACGCCTCCCGCCCACCCGGCACCGAGCGCCGGGCCGGCATGGCGCCGGAGCGCGAGCGCGAGCTGCTCGACGCCTGGCAGGCGCGGTGAAGCGGCCCCCCGGCCCCCCAATCCTGGGGGGAGGTGGCCCCCCTCCCCCAATGCTGGGGGGTGAGGCAGGTGCGGCCTTGGCTGCCGGGGGGAGGGCGGGCGGTGGTGAGGAGTGGGCCGACGGATGGATGGGTAGGCTCAAAACATCTCCTTGGCCGTGCGGTAGACCCAGCCGACGGCGCCGATCGTCAGCACGATCTGGAGGATGAGGGGGAAGGTCGGCATAGGGACGCCGCGGGGCATCGACACGAAGCTCCACGCCACGACCCAGATCACGCTCAACCCGATCCAGACGATCGGCGCGGCGACCGCGGCGGCGATGATGGCGGTGCCGTTGCCCTTCTGCGCTGCGGGCGGCTCCGGTTTGACCGGCGGCTGCGGCGTCGAGGCGTCCACCCGGTTCTGCCCCGTGGTCCCGCTCCGGCTTGCCCCGGCGCCCGCCGCCCCGGCCTGCCCCGACGTCGCCGCGTCGGAGGTGTCTACCCGGCCGGCCGCCTGACTGCCGGCGCCCGGCGTCGCGGATGTGCCGACCGGCGTCGGGGCAGGCCGGGGCGGGGAGTTTCCCGCCAGCAAGCCGGCGGCGCCCGCGCCCGTCCCGCCGCGGCTGCCCATGTCCGCGGGCTTCGTCGCGCCAGGCGGTGGGCCGGCCGGGGCCGCAATCGCGGCCGTGGACCCGCGCGTCTCGGCCCCGCCATTCGACGGTGCGACATCCGTCGGGCCCGTCGCGACCCCGCTCAGGGGGCGAGCTTCCGTCTTCGGGCGGCCGGCCGCGACCTCGGTGGTGGAACGGGGGGCGGCGCGATCGGCCGCGAGCGGCGCCGGCTCCGTCCCCACGTCGTTGGGCTGCGTCACCGGGGTGCCGCAGCGCGGGCAGAACCACGCCACGTCCGGCAGCTTCGTGCCACAGGCGATGCAATACATCTCGTCTTCCCTCCCCGGTCCGCGGCCGGTGCGCCCGGACGGCGCGCACTACCGATGAAGACCCGCCGGCGCGCCGGCCGATTACCGATCCGGCGGCGGTGTGGGGCTCAGTCGGCGTCGAAGCCGGGCGGCCGGCGGAAGCCGCCGAACTCACGCGCCACCAGCGCGGCGAAGCGGATCGGCGTGCGGTCCTCTAGGTAGGGGCCGACCGCCTGGAGGCCGATCGGCAGCCCCGCCGAGGTGAGCCCGACCGGGAAGGCGGTCGCCGGCTGACCGGTGAGCGTCGCCAGCCCGGCGAAGCCGATCCGCCGCGAGCGACCGATCTGGAAGCCGTCCACGGGGACGTAGTGCTGGATCAGGGGCACCTCCAGCCCGATGTGCGGGTAGGGCGGGTAGGCGCTCACCGGCGCCAGCAGCACGTCCCAGTCGCGGAAGAAGGCGCGGTAGGCTTCGCGGTAGCGCTCGCGCTCGCGGAACCAGCCCACCACGTCGGCAAAGGTGGCCTCGGCGCCCTCTGCCGCCGCGGCGTCCAGCTCGTCGCCGGTCGCGCGCAGCTCCTCGGCCATGGCGCGCCGCTCGGCGGCCGAGGAGCGCGCCGAGGTCATCGCGCGCAGGATGCGCAGGTAGAGCTTGTGGTGCTCGAGCAGGTTGCCGAACTCGGGCGGCACCGCCGTCTCGACGCGGGCGCCCAGCCGTCGCAGGTTGCCCGCCAGTGTCTCGATGGCCGAGGCGATCTCGCCGTCGAGCGGCAGCCACTCCAGCGGCGGCAGCACCGCCACCCGGAAATCGGCCAGGCGCGCGTGCCGGGCCGGCGGCACCGCTAGCCGCCAGGCGATGTCCTCGCCCACCTCGGGGCCGCCGGTGACGTCGAAGCCGAGCTCGAGGTCCTCGGCGGAGCGGGCGAGCGGCCCCTGCACGCCCAGCATCTGGAGCGGGTTGGGCTGCGGCCGGGCCGGGAACTGGCCGCTGCGCGGCAGCGCCGTCTCGCTCGGCTTGTGGCCGTAGACGCCGCAGAAGGCGGCCGGCACGCGGATCGAGCCGCCGATGTCGCTGCCCATCTCGAGCGGGGTGAGGCCGGCGGCGAGCGCCGCCGCGCCCCCGCCCGTTGAGCCGCCGGGCGTCCGGCCGAGGTCCCACGGGTTGTTGGTGCGGCCATAGATCGCGTTGTTCGACTGCCAGTCGGCCAGGAGCGGCGGGACGTTCGTCTTGGCCATCAGGACGGCCCCCGCCTCGAGGACCTTCACCGCAATCGCGCCGTCCGCCTCGGAGACATAGTCGCGCGCCGCCTCGATGCCCGCCGTCGTGCGCCAGCCGCGCACGTTGATCGACTCCTTGAGTGTCATCGGCAGGCCGAGGAGGGGCGCCTCCTCCCCGCCGCGGCGGCGCGCGTCGGCGGCCTGCGCCGCCCGCCGGGCGCCTTCCGGGTCGACGCAGACGAGCGCGTTGATCGCCGGGTTGTAGCGCTCGATCCGGCGCAGGTGCAGGTCGAGGAGCTCGACCGCTGAAATCTGCCGAGCGCGCAGCGCCGCCAGCATCGCGGTCGCCGGCGCGAACCCGTCAATGGCATGCTCTGACATCGTCAACTACTCCTTCGGTGTCCGGTCGGGCGGGCCGGGCGTTTCGTCGCCCCTACTTTCTCACAGGGCCGCCGGTCGCGACAGCCGGACGCGCTGGCGCGTCCAGCCGCCTGCCGCCGGGCGCCGGGGCTGGAGCGGCGGGCGGCCGGATAGGCTGTAGTACAGTGCCGCCGGGGC
>JBHOQZ010001072.1:0-11511 GCA_042408635.1 Chloroflexota bacterium | reverse complement strand
CCCACGCCGGGTCGGTCGGGACCGACCGATCCGATCGTGGGCAGCAGCGTGCAGCCGCCGGCCATCACGCCGATGAAGGGGACGATCCCGAGCGTGGAGGCGGGCAAGCCGGCCGGACAGGTGCGCATCTCGCCGACGGTGGGCCGCCAGATCACGCCGATCAACCAGATCACGCCGACGCCCACGCGGGGCCTCCCCCCGACGGCCACGCCGACGCGCACGCTGCCGCAGTCGACGCCGACCGCCACGCCCTACAAGGAGCAGTTCCCGACCGCGACCGCGACCGCGACCACCGCACCGAGGGAGGGGTTTCCGACCGCCACGGCGACCGCGACCCGGTCGATCCAGAGCACGCCGACCTCCACTCAGACGCCAGGGCGCCAGGTCGAGGTCACGCCGACCGCGACCTCGACCCCGCAGACGGATACGGTCGGCTACGTGGTGGCGCTGCGCTGCACTCAGCCGCCAGCCGGCACGACCCCGACGCCGACCTCGACCACGGGCGGTGGCGGTGGTGGTGGTGGTGGCGGCAACAAGCCGACCCCGACGCCGGCAACGCAGCCGGTCACCCCGCAGGGCGACATCCCGCCCGGCAACTGGGTGAGCGGTGTGCTGCCCGGCCCCGAGTGGATCGACGCCTGGACGTACCGCCCACCGACGGTGATGCTGCCCAACGGCACGCCCGCCCCCACGCTGATCCAGGTGCGCGCGAGCGAGCCGGTGCGCCTGCGCGTGGTGGCCGGCGGCCAGGTGATCTACGACCGCTGGAACTCGATGGTGGTCGGCCTCCAGCCCGGCGTCGGCTACAACATCTGGGTCGGCGGCAACTACACGACCGTGGCCCAGAACACTGCTGCCGCGACGGTGAAGCGCGGCAGCGGTGCGGAGATCCCGCCCACGGCCGACGAGCTGGCCGCCGCGGTCCTGCCGCGCGCGCAGATCCAGTACGACCTGCGCGCCGCGCCGGTCCAGGGCGACTTCATCCCGCTCACCTTCGAGGACCGCGAAGAGGGGCAGGTGGTGGCGGCCGGCGTGCCGGTCGCGCGGCCCCAGACCGCCGATGTCCAGCTCGTGCAACTGACGCAGGGCCCGGGCGGGGTGAGCGCGCAGCCCGTCAACCGCGGTGCGCTCCAGCCGGACCAGGTCGCCACGGGCGAAATCCCGACGCCGGTCGACGTCGATCAGTGGACGTTCGACGGCAAGAGCGGGGAGTTCGTGCGGTTCACACTCGACCCAGCCAAGCCGATCGTCGTGCGCATCTTCGATCCGCAGAACCTCCTGCTGACGGTCGCCGAGGCGACGAGCGTGCCCGCGCTGACGCTGCCCAAGGACGGCACCTACACGGTGAACGTGCTGCGACACCCGTCCGACCAGACGGCCGGGCCGATCGCCTACAAGGTGATGCTCTCGAACAAGCCGGCGGCCGAGGTCTCGGCCGTGACGATCGACGTCGATCGCGGCGCGGGCGGCATCTACGCGCCGGGTGAGCTGATGCAGGTCAAGTTCACCGCCGCGGACCCGCAGGGCGGGGCCCCGATGCCGATCCGGGTCGTGCTGGTGAGCGAGAGCGGCGCCGAGAGCGAGCTGCTGCCCGAGCAGGCGAGCACGGGCGCTACGGTCGGCGTGCCGGCGCCCACCGAGCCGGGCACCTACTTCCTGCGGATCGAGGGCACCGACGCGAGCGGCGCGAACCATCGAAGCTCAACGTTCATCGTCGTGCTCTGAGCCACGCCGCGTGGACCAGGCGGCCGCGTTGTGGTCAACCCAGGCGTCTCCCGAATCGGCGCACCGCCCGGTTCGGGAGCCGGCCGGGCGGCGATGCCGGGGAGCGTCGGGCAACGCGGCGGGTGGCGCGGCCGACCCGGCGGGCGTCGCTCGATCCGCGGCACTCGCCTCCAGGGAGGGGTAACCCCAGCCGGCGCGGCTCGATCCGCTCGGACCAGCTTCTGCGTCGAGGAGACGCCAGCGCGGGCGACCTTTCTGCTACGCTATGATTCCACCCGCGTGGAGTCCCGTCGCACCCCGCGCCAGGGCGGGGTGAGGAGGGCAACGAACCGGTGGAGTGCCCCAACTGCCGGTCGGCGACACCGCCCGGAGCCAGGTTCTGCCCCGAGTGCGCGCACCCCCTGCCGCCCACGTGCAAGGGGTGCGGCGCCCTGTTGCCTCCACGCGCCAAGTTCTGCCCCGAGTGCGCCACGCCGACCGGGCTCGCCCCGTCACCGGCCGCCCGACCGGAGGCGCCGCCCGCCGAGCCGGCCAGCGAGCGCGCACCCGTAGCCCCACCGGCGGGAGCGGTCGGGGTGCCGCCTGCACCTGCGCCGGCCGTGCCGGCCGCTACCCCAACGTTGGCGCCCCGGACGAGCGCGCCCGCACCCGTGGGCGTGGGAGCGCCAGCCGTCGGCCCCGATCCCGGCCCGGCGCTCGACCCCGAGGGCAGCCGGCCGCTCGTCACCGTGTTGTTCGCGGACGTGGTGGGCTCGACGACGATGGGCGAGCGCCTCGACCCCGAGGACGTCACCGCCCTCATGAACGCCGGCTACGAGCGCCTGCTGCCGCCCATCACCGCCTTCGGCGGCACCGTCGCCCGCCTCATGGGCGATGGGTTGCTTGCCCTCTTCGGCGCCCCCACCATGCACGAGGACGATCCCGAGCGTGCCGTGCGCGCCGCCCTGGCGATGCAGGCCGCCGCCGCCGCCTACCGCGCCGAGGTCCGCGCCCGCTTCGGCCTCGACTACCAGATCCGCATCGGCATCAACACCGGCCCGGTCATCGCGGGGCACGTCGGCTCACGGCAGTACAGCGAGTACACGGTGATGGGGGACACGGTGAACACGGCGGCGCGGCTGGAGAGTGCGGCGCCGGTGGGGGGCGTGCGGGTGGGGCCGGAGACGTACCGGCTGACGCGGCACGTGGTCGAGTACGGGCCGGTGGAGTATCTGACGTTGAAGGGGAAGGCCGAGCCCTTCCCCACCTACTGCGTCCTGGCCGAACGGACCGCGCCGCCCGAGAGCCGCCGGCGCCTGAGCTCCGGGGGAGCACCGTTCCTCGGCCGCGATGCCGAACTCGCACGCCTGACCGGGTGGCTCCTGGCGCTCGCCGGTCGCGGACATGCCGCGCCGACCGACCCGGCCGGCGTGGAGGCAGTCTCGGGTGCCCGCGGGTCGGTGGCGGCGATCCTGGGCGAGGCCGGCCTGGGCAAGACGCGCCTGATCGCCGAGGCACGCCGCGCCGCCGGGGCGGCCGGGGCGAACCTGACCTGGGCGACGACACGGTGCGCGTCTTTCGCCCAGGAGAACGACTACGGGGCGCTGGCGACGCTGCTGCGCGAGCTGCTCGGCTTGCGCCCGGCCGCAGGCGCGGTCGCGCCCGACGGCGACGCTGCGCTCGCCGTCGCTGCCGCGCCCGTGGGCGGCGCCGGGACGACTGGTGCCGGCGCCCCGCGCTCGCATGGCAGCGGGAGTCCGGCGGCTCGGGTCGAAGCGGCCCTGCGCGGGCTCGACGGCGAGGGATCGGGCGCCGGGCGCGAGATCTTCGCGCCGCCGCGGCTGAACCTGACGGTGGCCGCCCTCGGCGACGTGCTCGGCTACCAGCAGCCCGACCCGTTCCTCGACCGGCTGGCCCCCGAATACCGGCGCAACGTGCTGCTGCGCAGCCTCGGTGACGTCGTGGCGGCCGTGGCGCGGCGTCGCCCGCTCGTGCTCGTGGTCGAGGATGCGCACTGGCTCGACCAGGCGAGCGCGGCGGCGCTCGACTACCTCCGGCCGCTGACGGCCGAGCTGCCGCTGCTCATCCTCTACAGCCTCCGGGCCGACCCGGGCGCCGCGAGGGCGCTGTCCGAGTCGAGGATCGAGCTGGCGCCCCTCGAACCGGCCACCAGCCGGCGGCTGCTCGAGGCGCTGACCGCCGATCGCCCGCTGCCCCCGCGCGTAGCCGAGGCGATCATCGCCCACGCCGAGGGCAATCCATTCTTCCTCGAAGAGCTCGCCCACACTGCCTCAGAGCTCGTCGGGGACGATGGCCTCGAGACCACCGCCCTGCCCGCAACCATCCAGGAGCTCCTGATGACGCGCCTCGACGGGCTGGCTCCGGCTGCGCGGCGGGTGGCGCAGACGGCGGCCGTGCTCGGCCGGGAGTTCCCGGCGGGGCTGGTGCGGGAACTGGCCCGGACCGCCCTCGGCTACACCCCGGCTCAGACCGATGACGCGCTGCGCCTGCTGCTGGAGCGCGCGCTCCTCGAGACCCGGCCGGACGGCGCCCTCGCCTTTCGCCAGACGCTGCTTCAGGAGCTGGCTTACACCAGCCTGCTGCGGTCGCGCCGCCGCGTGCTCCACACCCTTGCCGGTCGAGCGATCGAGGCGCTCTATCCCGCCGACGTGGCGCTCTGGCTCGACGACCTGGCCCGCCACTTCGGCGCCGGCGAGGACGACGAGCGCGCGGTCCACTTCGGCTACCTGGCGGCCGAGCGCGCTGCCCACCGCTTCCAGAACGAGCGGGCGCTGCGCCCTTCGCCGAGTTGCTCGCCCGGCTCGACGCCGCGACCGCCGCCTCCCCACCGGGATCCGCGCGCGGCGCGACGGCGCTCGATCCGGGAGACGTGCATCGGCGCCGGCTGGCCACGCTCGAGGCGATGGCGCGGACCGAGGAGCACGCCAGCCTCTTCGCCGAGGCCGAGGCGCACGCTGCCCAGGCGCTCGATCTCGCGATCGGGGGATCGGCGCGGGCGGCGCTGCACCTGTTGATCGCGCGCACGCGCGAGAAGCGCGGGGGCTACGAGGCCGCGCTCGACGCGCTCGACCGGGCGTTGCAGGAGATCGAGGGCGGGGGCGGCGAGGCGGCTGAGGAGCAGCACGCCGAAATCCTGACCTGGCGCGGCTGGATCGAGCTGGACCAGGGGCACCCACAGTCCACCCTGCGCTGGTCCGAGGCCGCGCTCGAACGGCTGGCGCGCGCGGGGCGTGAACGGAGCGCCGTGGCCGCCCTGGCGCTGAACAACATCGGCGCTGCCTACCAGACCGAGGGCGACCTCGACGCCGCCGCGAGCTGGTACGCCCGCAGCCTCGAGCTCTACGAGGTCCTCGAGGACCCGGTCGGCTGCGCGATGACCTGGCACAACCTGGGCGCCGTGGCGCACGCCCGGGGCAACGTCGAGGCGGCGCTCGCCGATTACCGCCGGGCGCTGGAGGTGCGGGAGCGGATCGGCGACCGGCGCGGCGCCGCCCAGAGCGCGAGCAACATCGGGGTGATTCAGCAGGATCGCGGGGAGCTGGCGGCGGCGGCCGACACCTTCGCGACCGTGCTCGAGCACTTCGCCAGCGTCGGCGATAGCTTCGGCGAGGCCGCCTCGCGGCTCAACCTGGGTGTGGTGCACCGGCTGGCGGGCCGGCTGGACGAGGCGCTGGCGCTGGGCGAGGCGGCGGCGGAAGCGTTCGCCGCGCTCAACATGCCGCTCGGGCTGGCCTACGTGCACGCGCACCTCGGCGCCACCCTCCTGCGACTGGGCGACCTCGATGGCGCCGAGACGCGCCTGCTCGACGCCACCCGCATCCGGCGCGAGCACGACCTCTGGGACGACGGCGCCGAGCCCTGGCTCGCGCTCGTCGAGCTCTACGCCGCGCGCGGAGACCTCGAGCGCGCGCACGCTGCCGTGGCCGAGGCCGAGCGCATCGCCGAGCAGACCGCCGCCGGGGCGTGGCGGCTGCTCGCGCGGATCACGCGCCTGCGGCTCCTGATCCCGCGCGACCCGGCCGCTGCGGCCCGGGCGCTGCGCGACCTCTTGCCCGAGGCCGACGCGATCCAGCACGCTCAGGCGCCGGTCGCGGCGCGCGCGGTGCTGGCCAAGGCGCTCGCCAGTGCGGGCGACCCCGCCGCGGCCCGATCGGTGGCGCTGGAGGCGCTGGCGCTGGCCGAGGCGCGGGGTCTCGATCGGCGGCCGCTGGCCGACCTGCTGGACGGGATCGCCGCAGTGTGCCCGACTGCGCCGGCGCCGCTCGCCGCGGTCGACGAGGCGTGAGCGCGGCGTCCGGGCGCGCAAGCTATGGCCGCGCCTCGCGGCGGCCGCACCCCAGGCCGGCAGCTCAGCGCGGCCGAGGGGGTGCTAGACCAGGCCGCGGTCGCGCAGCACGCGCGCCATCCGCTCGAGCCCGGTCTCGAGCTGGTCGCGCGGTGTGGCCAGGCTCCCGCGCAGGTAGGTCGGGGTGTAGGGGCCGGAGCCGCCCCCCGACCCGATGATCACGCCCGCCTCCTCGCGCATCAGGCGCGAGAAGTCGGCCGCCGTGAGGCCGGTCGAGGCGACATCGAAGAAGACATAGTAGGCGCCCTGCGGGACCGCGTAGCGCAGGCGCATCGCGTCGAGCGCCTGGAGCCAGAGAGCGCGCCGGCGCGCGTACTCGGCCAGCACCCCGTCGAACCAGTCGTGCGGCCCCGTGAGCGCGGCCAGCGCCGCCCACTGGGAGACCGCCGGCGCGCAGATCAGCGTGCCGTGGTGGATGGGCAGCGCGCCGCGGATGAGGTCCGCCGGCGCCGCGAGGTAGCCGACGCGCCAGCCCGTCATGGAGTACGCCTTCGAGAAGCCGTTGATCGTGATTGTTCGCTCGCGCATGCCCGGCAGCGCACCGATGCTGGCGTGGCGGTTGCCGTCATAGGTGAACTTCTCGTAGAGCTCGTCCGAGATGACGAGCAGATCGTGCCGGCGCGCGATATCGGCGACGCCTTCGCGGGCGCGGTCCGAGAGCATCGTCCCGGCCGGGTTGCTGGGCGAGATCAGGACGATCAGCTTGGTGCGGTCGGTGACGTGCTGCTCGAGCACGACCGGGTCGAGGTCGAAGTTGTCCTCGAGGCGGGTGGGCACCGGCACCAGCCGCCCGCCGCAGAGCGCCACGTCCCGGTCGTACTCGGTGT
The DNA here is from genome assembly GCA_042408635.1 of Chloroflexota bacterium. Taxonomy (GTDB): domain Bacteria; phylum Chloroflexota; class UBA6077; order FW602-bin22; family JBHOQZ01; genus JBHOQZ01. The sequence goes on along the minus strand of JBHOQZ010001072.1, from coordinate 4,614 downwards.
AGTGCGGCGAGTGGATGAGCACCTCGTCGCCGGGGTCGATCAGCGTCTGGAGGATGACGAGCAGCGCCTCCTGGCTGCCGCCGGTGACCATGATCTCGCTCTGCGGATCGTAGTGGAGACCGTTGTCGCGGGCGAGCTTCTCGGCGATTGCCTCGCACAGCTCCGGGACGCCCAGCCACCGGGTGTAGGTCGTGCGGCCCTCATCGAGCGCGCGTTTGCCGGCCTCCACGATGTGTTTCGGCGTGGGGAAGTCGGGGGTACCGCCGCCCAGCGTCAGCAGCCCTGGCGTGGGGATCGACGTCTGGAAGCCGAAGCCGGCACCCACCACGCGTGCCCGCGCCGAGATACGCTGGGTCGTCACCATCGCTGTCCCTCCCTCAGTAGTTGGTCACGGGGCCGGGGTCATCCGGCGCCGGGTGCGCTGGAACCTTATCGCTGCGCGCGGCCAGCCAGTCGGCCAGCATCGGCCAGAGGCCCTGGCGCGCGCCGCGGCCGACGACCATCGAGACGTGGCCCCCCGGCATCTCGAGGCCGGCGCGGTCGGCGCTGCCGACGAGGTCGAGCACGGCGTTGGTCGAGGCGAGCGGCGTGATGTCGTCGAGCTGAGCCGAGACGTTGAGCACGCTGGCCTGCACCGCGCCCAGGTCGACGCGCCGTCCGCCGATCTCGAGCGTGCCGCGGGCAAGGCGGTTTTCCCGGTAGAAGAGCTTCACCCACTGGCGGAACGCCTCGCCGGGAAAGGGCACGCCCTCGTTTACCCAGCGGTTCATCGCCTGCCAGCTCCGCACGTAGGCGTCGTCCTCGACCCGCTCCCAGAGCTTGAGGGCGGTGCTGATCGGGCTGAGCGGGCGCAACTGCTTGACACCGAAATCGACGAGCGCGGCCGGCACGTTGCCGAAGGTGTCGACGATCCGATCGACGTCGAAGTGCTCGGGCTGGAGCCAGCGGGCAAGCCCCCCAGCCTGGGCGAAGTCGACCGGTGCGGCCAGCAGGACGACGTTGCGCAGCGGAAACGTCGGGTGGAGCGCCGCCCAGATCAGGACGAGCGTGCCACCCATGCAGTAGCCGAGGACGCTCAGCTCCGACGCACCCGCGTCACGCAGCGTGCGCCGCGCGACGCGGGGCAGATAGTCCAGCACCAGGTCGTCGATCGTGACGCCCCGATCCTCCGGGCCCCAGATGCCCCAATCGAGCAGATAGACCGCGAAGCCGCGCTCGAGCAGGTATTCGACCAGGCTGGCGCCCGGCTGCAGATCGAGCACCGTCGGCCGGTTGATGAGGGAGTAGACCAGCAGGAGCGGCACCCGGAAGCGGCGCGGCTCGGGCGCGGCGTAGCGGTAGAGCCGCGCCTTGTTGCGCGTCCAGACCAGCTCCTTCGGGGTCGGGCCGACGGGGGCATCGCGCGCGGACGTGAGCGCGGCCAGCCAGCGGGCGCGGCGCAGCACCGCCCGCGCGGCCTGATCGAGTTCCCCGTCGGCGTCTTCAGCCATGGCCGGGCCGGCCCTACATGTACTGGCCGCCGTTGAGGTCGAAGGTCGAGCCCGTCATCCAGGGGGCATCGCAGCAGAGGTAGCGCACCGCCGTGGCCACGTCCTCGGGCTGGCCGAAGCGGCCGAGCGGGATACGGGCGAGGATCTGCTTGCGGATCTCCTCGGGCACTGTGCCGAGCATGTCGGTCTCGATGAAGCCCGGGCAGATCGCGTTGACGGTGATGCCGTAGCGGGCGAGCTCGAGCGCGGCGGACTTGGTGAGGCCGAGCAGGCCCGCCTTCGAGGCGGCGTAGTTCGCCTGGCCGAGATTGCCCATCTCGCCGATCACGGAGGAGATGTTGACGATGCGCCCCCACTTGCGCTCGACCATGTCGTTGAGGCAGGCCTTGATGCAGTTGTAGGCGCCGGTGAGGTTGACCGCGAGCACGGCATCCCAGTCGGCGTCGTCCATGCGCCGCAGCGTGCGGTCGCGATTGATGCCCGAGTTGTTCACCAGGATGTCAATCGGCCCGAGCCGCTCCTTGATGGCGGCCGCCATCGCCTGGACCTCGGCCCGATTGCCCACGTCCGCCTTGAAGGCCCCGGCCCTGCCGCCTGACTCGACGATCTGCCGCACCACCTGCTCGGCGGGACCGGCGCTGGTGGCGTAGTTGACGGCCACCGCGGCGCCCTCCTTCGCGAGCTCGAGCGCAATCGCCCGGCCGATCCCGCGGCTGCCGCCGGTCACGAGTGCCACCCGTCCGTCCAACGCGCTCACCCCGAACTCCTCCCTTTGCCCTTGTCTCCCCGACCCTGGAAGCCACCGCGCGCTCCCCACGTCGCGCGGCGGCGCCGCCTGAGCGCCGCTCGAGAGCGAGCCTGCCCGGCGGATCGGCGCGGCGATCCCAACGCTTGCCTTTCGGTAGTCTACTCCGCCCGGTCGACGGGCGGCAAGCACGTCACGGATGACGGGAAACGCTCGCCCGCTATCTTGACAAGCGCTGGCAGGCGTGATACACCCTAGCAAATCAGCCAGGCGTGCCGTGATTCCATGCGCAGGGATTGACGTGGGGTTGGGAGCCCCCGCCCTGCAAGCGGGCTTCGCCACGGGAGCCGCTGCGATGCACCACGACTGGTTCAACGCGATCGAGCTCTCCCCTTCGTGGCCCGCGGCCTGGCGGCCGGCGCCGCCCAGGCCGGGCCGTTGGTCTGCCTGCCCTGCCCACGCCCCTGTTCCGCTTCCACACCGGTTCGTCGTCCGGCTACCTGCCGGCGGGCGCGCCGCGCCCGCCACTGGAGCACCACCGCTGGTCGTTGCCGCGCGCGGCGACGGCACATTCTTGGCATGGAGGACGCCTGCGCTGCGATGACGCTGACTGACTGAGCTGCCAAACCCGGGGCGGGCGGCGCCGGCGCACCACCGCACCGAGACGTTCCATCGGAATCGGCTGTGGGAGGATCGTTGAACCATGACGACGGCGGGCACCACCGCGACAGGCAACGTCAAGTCGTTCGAGAACAGCATCCCGTTTGTCATTGGAGCCTCGTCGGCAGGCACCGTGATCGAGTGGTATGACTTCTACCTCTACGCCCTGCTGACGCCGTTCCTGGCCCCGCTCTTCTTCCCCTCGGACAACCCGACGACCTCGCTCCTGGCGGCTTTCGCCGTCTACGGCGCCGGCTTCGCCGTGCGACCATTCGGCGCGGTCGTCTTCGGCCGCATCGGCGACGTCATCGGCCGCAAGTACGCCTTCCTGTTGACCGTCCTGATCATGGGCGGAGCCACCGTCATCGTTGGTTTGCTGCCCACCTACGCGCAGATCGGCCTGTTGGCGCCGCTCATCCTGACCATCCTGCGCCTGGCCCAGGGTCTGGCGCTCGGCGGCGAGTACGGCGGTGCGGCGATCTACGTCGGTGAGCACGCCCCCGACGGCAAGCGTGGCCTCTACACCTCTTGGATCCAGACAACCGCGACGGTCGGCATGTTCGCCGCGCTGGGCGTGATCCTGGTCACGCGCCTGGGCTTCGGCGACGAGGCCTACCGTGACTGGGGCTGGCGCGTGCCGTTCCTGCTCTCGGCTATCCTGGTCATCGGCGCGCTCTACATCCGCTCGCGCCTCGAAGAAACGCCGGTCTTCCAGCTCATCAAGCAGCGCGGGCAGACCGCCCGCAACACCGCCGACTGGGCCAAGGACAGCTTCAGCGGCAACAAGATCGGCGTCATCCTGCTCGTTCTGCTGGGCATGGTTGCCGGCCAGGCGGTGGTCTGGTACCAGGGCCAGTTCCAGGCGCTCTTCTTCCTCACCGTCTACCTCAAGTCCTCCTTCGTACCCGCCTACACCATCCTCCTGGTGGCGATCGCGCTCGCCACGCCGTTCTTCATCTTCTTCGGCTGGCTCTCGGACCGGATCGGCCGCAAGCCCGTGATCCTGGGCGGCTGCGTGATCGCGGCGCTCACCTACGTGCCCATCTACCAGGCGATGATCGGGGCTGCCAACCTCACCTACGACCCCGCAGGCAAGATCGTCGGCGCCAACCCCAACATCCCTGTGATGGTGCTGCTGGTGTGGATCCAGATCGTCTACGTGACGATGGTCTACGGTCCGATCGCCGCCTTCCTGGTCGAGTACTTCCCGGCCCGCATCCGCTACACCTCGCTCTCGATCCCGTATCACATCGGTAACGGCTGGTTCGGCGGCTGGCTGCCGACGATCTACCTCGGCCTGGTCAGCGCCACCATCCCCGGGGCCGGCTACATTCCGTTCCTGGGCCTCGACTTGCGCTTCCTAAACCCCTCGGGTGACCCCAACGGCAACCTGCTGGCCGGCCTCATCTACACGATCGGGGTCGCCCTGATGACGGCCGTGATCGGCTGGCTCTTCATCCCCGAGACGAAGGACCGGAAGATCTGGGCCGAGGTCCACGCGCTCGAGACGGGCGAGGCGGCCGGGCAGCCGACCGTCACACGCGTCACCCGCACCGCGCCGAGCTGAGCCGAAGCTCTGGGGACGGTCGGGGGCGGTCCTCGCCCCGCCCGCAGCCGGATCGAGGCAGCGCGCCCCGGGGGCTTGCCCGGGGCGCGCTGCTTGTCTCCGGCGCAGGGCCGCGCCCCGCCCCAACCCTGCCCGGCGGCTGCGCCCGGGGG
>JBHOQZ010001071.1:0-1016 GCA_042408635.1 Chloroflexota bacterium | reverse complement strand
CGAACGAGCCGGCGCGGGCCGCGCCGAACTCGGGCACTGGCGCGGCGTGGTCCGTCGCGGCGGCATGGCCAGAGGGCCCCTGCCCATTCGGGCCGACCGGTGGCCCGGCCGGCACCTCCTCGGTGCGGATATCGACTGTCATAGTCGCCTCCTGTCGTCCCAGCCCCGGCGCCTGCCCCTGGCCCGTGAGTGGAGCGGGGCAGGCGGCCGATGCGCTCGGCCTGCCGGTGGGTGCGTCATCACCGGCCTGACGGCCAGACGCGGCCGGCCGTCAGACCGGCGTGACCCAGAGATGAGAGAGGGCAAGCAACTGGACCGCACTGCCCGCCTATAAACGTACCTCGGCCGCCCCTCTGCGGCATCGTGAGAACTACCTACCCACGGCACGTCCTTTCACCAATGCCAGGTGGGATGTTTCAGGACGAAATGCTTGCTGCTCCGTCGCCCGGTGACGGGCGGCGCGGGAATCGGCGCCCCGCGGCGCCATGGGGTGCGCTGCGGGGCGATTCGGGTCGCGGAAACGGCTCAGCCGGCGACCGAGCCGTCAGCCACTGGCCGTGGGCCAGCTCGATCCGGTCCATTCGCGACGCTCTTGACGTCGGGACGCAGGCGCACGATGGCGGCCGGTGCCAGGCAGCGCAGCGCCGCTGGCGCCCGCCGCAGGTCGCGCGCCGTCCAGCGCGTCAGCTTGCCCTGGTAGGTGACGTGCCCGTCGGAGTCCACTCCGAAGTTCGCAATCATGCAGCGTCCCCACTCACCGGGGGTGAAGAGCTCCCAGCACGCGGCCGGCCCCATCACCGCGATGACGAGGGTGCCGTTGGGGAGCAAGTAGGTCTGCCGCTCGTGGAGCCGCGCCATGTACTGCTTCCTCCTGTTGCGGAACGCTCGGGGCCGGTCGCCCGGGCCGCCGATGCGACCGGATCCGGTTCACGGGGTGGGCGTGCGCGTCGGTGTACGCGTCACGGTGGGCGTGCGCGTCGGCGTGCGCGTCACGGTGGGCGTGAGCGTCGGGGTCG
>JBHOQZ010001069.1:0-1015 GCA_042408635.1 Chloroflexota bacterium | reverse complement strand
CGTACGGAACGGTGTTCGGCGTGCTGGCGCGCGGAGCTGGGCTGAGCGTGCTGGAGGTGCTCTTGATGAGCGGTCTCGTCTTCGCCGGCTCGGCCCAGATCGTCGCGCTCGGCCTCTGGAGCGCGCCACCGCCCGTCCTCGCGCTCGTCCTGACCACGCTCGTCGTCAACCTGCGCCATGTGCTCATGGGCGCGGCGCTCGTCCGCTGGCTGCAGCCGGGGAGCGTGGCCGGGCCGCGCGGGCTCGTCTACGCCGCCCTCTTCCTCCTCAACGACGAGAGCTGGGCGCTGACGCTGCAGCAGGCCGCCCGCGCGGGGGGCCGTGGTCTGCTGGGCTTCCTGGTGGGCAGCGGCCTCGTGCTCTACGCCGCCTGGGTCGGCTCGACGGTCGCGGGCGCCCGGCTCGGCGCCGTCTTCGACGATCCGGCGCGCTGGCGGCTCGACTTCGCCTTCACCGCCGTGTTCGTCGCGCTGCTGGCGGGGCTCTGGCGGGGTCGGGGTGACCTCGTCCCCTGGCTGGTGGCGGCGGCGGTCGCGATCGCGGCCGCGGCCTGGCTGCCGGGCAAGTGGTACATCCTCCTCGGCGGTCTGGCCGGCAGCCTGGCCGGCGCGGCGCGCCATGGTCGCTGATCTCCTGTCGGGCCTCCCCTACCCCGCCGGGCAACCACCCCGGGTGGTGCTCTGGCTGACGGTGTTCGAGCCGGGGCCGATCTGGCTCTCGACGCTGCTCGCCCCGCTCGTCCAGCGCGCGGCCGAGCTGCCGGGCACCGGGTTCTGGAGCGGCCTCGCCATCGTCGGGATGGCGCTCGTGACGTATCTCACCCGCATCGGCGGGCTCTGGCTGATCGACCGCCTCGCGGCGCACCCCGCCGGACGGCCGCGCCTCGAGGCGTGGCTCGGCTACGTGCCCGGCGCGGTGCTCGTCGCCATCGTTGCGCCCGCCGTGCGCGACGGCGGGCCGACCGACGCGCTGGCAGCGGCGCTGGCCGGGCTCGTCGCCTGGCGGAGCGGCAACC
>JBHOQZ010001066.1:0-1336 GCA_042408635.1 Chloroflexota bacterium | reverse complement strand
CAAGCCTCGAGCGTCGGCTCGCGTTCCTCGATCGCGGCCAGCACCGCCGCCATCACGCGCTCGGCGCTCACCTCGCCGCTTGCCAGCGCCCGGGCCAGCTCGCAGGCGGAGAGCGCGGCCAGCGCCTCGCCGGTCACGGCGTCACCTCCCCGCTCGCGCCGCCACCAGCGTGCCCGCCGGCCGCCGTGTCCGCGCCCTCGCCCCACGGATCGAGGGCGCGGACGAGATTGCCCGCCTCGATTGCCGCCAGGACCACGCTCGGCGCAGGGTCTGCCGGCTCGAGCTCCGCCGCCGCTACCAGCGCGACCGCGCGGGCCGTCGCCTCGATCTCGGCACCGATCGCCCCGGCGCGCTCGGCGCCCCAGCGCTCGCGGGCCAGGGCCGTCAAGCGCCACAGCCAGCGCTCCCGATCGGGTGGGCTACCAGCACCCCTGTCCATCTCAGCGTCCCTCCTCGGCGGCCGCATCGGGGGTCTGCGATGCGGGTAGATACCGCGCGAACCAGCGCACGAGGTCCTCGATCTCCTCCAGCGCCACCTGGTGCGCCATCGGGTACTCGTGGTAGGTCACGTCAGCGCCGGCCGCCTCGAGGACGAGCCGGGCGGCCCGCCCCATCGCCAGCGGCAGGATCGGGTCGGCCGTGCCGTGGGCGACGAAGAACGGCTTGCCCCGGATGGCGGGCGGCGTGTCGGGCGGTGGCACGTCGAACGGCAGGTAGCCGCTGAGCATCACCGTCCCGGCGACCCGCTCCGGCCGCCGGAGCGTCACGGTGCCGCTCATCATGGCGCCCTGACTGAAGCCGAGCAGCCAGACGCCATCGCGGGCGATCGGATAGGCGCCCGTGATCTCGTCGAGGAAGCGCTCGAGCCGCGCCTGGCTGGCCGCGAAGCTCGCCGGCTCCGGCGCCCCCCGATCCAGCAGCTCGTACCATTGCCACCCGGGAAAGAGCCGGAACGGCGCCCGCACGCTGATGACGAACAGCCGCGGATCGAGCATCTCGGCGATCGGCAGCAGGTCCAGCTCGTCGGCGCCGCGACCGTGCAGGACGACCAGCGCCGGGTGCGGCGGCGCACCACGGCGCGCCGGCAGCGTGCGGTGGACGAGGCTCAACTCGGACGACGTCACCGGGTTCCTCCGTTCGGCCAGGTCGTTTCGGGCCTCGCCAGCTTACCGCAAATCCACCCCACTTTGGGCAGGCTACCAGAACGCCCGGTGCGATAGCGGCTGCGCAGCCGGCTCGCCTCGGCTCAAATGAAGGGCAGAATCGAAAGCGCGCCCCCGCGCTGGCGCCGCAACGGCTCGCGCGGACAAGAAAAAGCCCGTGGCGGGAGGCTGGG
>JBHOQZ010001063.1:0-3144 GCA_042408635.1 Chloroflexota bacterium | reverse complement strand
GAAGCCCCCTCCGGGGGCTGGGACGGGCACGTCTCAGCCGGCTTAGGCACGGTGCGGAAATAGTGCCGGTGTACGTGTCGGCCGAGATAGCACGGGTAGGGGCGCCCGCTCTCGGCTATGCAAGGTGCGGAAATGGTGCGGGTGTAGGTGTATTTGTCGGCGGGCTGAAGCCCGCGCGAAGGCAGGACGAGGCCGGCTGAAGCCGGGATCCCGCGGGATCGTCCCTGCGCGCGGGCCTCAGCCCGCCGACTGTACCCCGCGCTAATTCGGCAATAGCCATAACCCCCGGGCGACCGGGCGGACGCGGCGGACGCATCCCTGCGCGCGGGCTTCAGCCCGCCGACCGCACGCCCGCCCTCTTCCGCAACCTCCATCGCCCCGGGGCGGCCGACTGCGCCGCGACGTTCGGCTCCGCTGTGCCCACACCCTTGAGCGGCGGACCGCGCCGACTCGGGGCGCGGTCCGCCGCAGCGTCGGGGATCGCGACGCTCAGCGCAGCGAAATGTCGAAGGTGCCGCTCCAGCAGTCGGGGCTCGCGGTGGCGGTGCAGAAGACGGCGCGCCAAGTGCCCGCCGAGGAGCCGACGAACGCCTCTGCCGGCACGACCGTGAGCGCGAAATCGCCGTCGGCATCGGCCGTGACGGTGATCGGCTGGCCGCTCTTGTAGGTGGTGTACTCCTCACCCTCTGGGCCGAAGAACCCGACGGCTAGGATCATCCCTGCGGGGAAGCCGGTGCCCTCGAACACGAACGTGTCAAACTGGCTGCCGGCCGGCGGCGACACCGTGATCGCGGGTGCGTTCGCCTGCGCCCGCGGGACCGCCACTGGCACGACGATGAACCCGAGCAGCGCAAGCATGAGGACAAGGCGGCGTAGCATCGACATCTCCCTGCAAACTGACCCCTCGATCAGGCGACGCACGGCTGTGATCCCGTCGCAACCTGTCCCCTGACTTTGCCAGACGAGCAGGGTCGTGTCAAGGCTTTCTCGTTGCGCTTTTGTTACCCGCTTGTACGCTCCGCCACCGACGAGCCGGGCGGACCCCGGCAGCCGCTCCCGGCCCCTCAGTGGCCGCGGAACTCGGGCGCGCGCCGCTCGGCGAAGGCGCGCAGTCCCTCCTGGAAGTCCTCCGAGGCGAAGCACTGCCGGATGAGCGTCAGCTCGCGCCGAAGCTGTGTCGGCAGCGAGTTCCCAAGCGACTCCACCAGCAGGCGCTTGCTGTGGGCCAGGCCGATGGGAGCCCCCGCCGCGATGCCGGCGGCGTAGCGGTGCACCGCCTCGCGGAACTCGTCGTCCGGGTAGACGGCGGCCACCAGGCCGATCGCCAGCGCCTCGTCCGCTGCCAGGTCGCGGCCCGTGAGGATGAGGTCCATGGCGCGGGCGTGGCCGACCAGCCGGGGCAGGAAGTAGCTCATGCCGCCGTCGGGGCTGAGCGCGCGGCGCGCGTAGCCCGTGGTGACCCGCGCGCCGGCCGCCATCACGCGCAGGTCGGCCGCCAGAGCGATCGAGAGGCCGGCGCCGACCGCGGGGCCGTTGATCGCCGCCACCACCGGCTTGGTCGCGCCGGTGATGACGAGCGCCTGGCGCCCGACCCAGCCCAGGTCGTCCAGCCGCTCGAAGCGCCTGAGCTCGCGCCCGTCGCGCGCCTGCGCGAGGTCGAGCCCGGAGCAGAAGCCGCGCCCAGCACCGGTGATGACGATCACGTTGACGGCGTCGTCGCGGTCCGCCGCCTCGATCGCCTCGATCAGCTCATGGGCGAGCTGCTCGGTGATCGCGTTCAGGCGCTCGGGCCGGTTGAGCGTGAGCGTGCGCACGCGGTCGCGGTCCTCGATCAGCACGGTCTGGTCGCCCACGGTCTGCCTACCCCTCCCGCGCGCCCAGCAGCGCGCGCACCTTCTCCAGCGGCAGCGCCTCGCGCCGGTGGCCGGCCCGGCCCACCACCGTCGCGGCCGCGCAGAGCGCGTTGAGGATCGCCTCCTCGACCGACTCGGCCGCCGCCCGGAACAGGGCATCGAGTGCAGCCGAGTCGTCGGCCAGCACTCGCACCGTCCGCAGCGCCGGACCGGCGTGCGGCACGGGATTGGCCGTCGTGAAGGCGATGACGAAGTCGCCCGAGCCGTGGCCCAGGTGGGAACCGGTCCGGGCCAGTCCTGCCACGGCGCGGCGCGCGATCCGGCCGAGCTGGCGCGCGTCGACCGGGGCGTCGGTCGCCAGGATCATCATGATCGAGCCGGGCGGCTGCGGGGGCGGCGCGGGCGCCTGCCCAAGTAGCCGCGCGCCCACCGGAACACCAGCGATCACCAGGTCGCCCGGCCGACCGAAGTTGGCGAGGACGAGCGCGCCCAGCGTCCAGCCACCGAGCGGCGGCGGGAGGAGGCGCGAAGCCGTGCCGATGCCGCCCTTGTAGCCGTAGCAGCTCATCCCGACACCGGCGCCGACGCTCCCCTCGACCACCTCGACGCGCGCCTCGGCCAGCGCGGCGCGCACGTGCTCTTCACGCACGTGGCGGCCGGCGATGTCGTTGAGATAGCCGTCGTTGCACTCGCCCACGACCGCGTTGATCGAGAGCGCCTCGATCCCGTCGGCGGCGTTGCGCTCGAGCGCCCAGGCGATCAGCGCGTCGGCCACCCGGCCGACGTTGAGCGTGTTGGTGAGCAGGATCGGCGTCTCGAGCTGGCCGAGCTCGTCGATCTGCGGCAGCCCGACCGACTTGCCGAAGCCGTTGACGACGTGGGCCGCCGCCACGCACTTGCGCGCGAAGGGGTTGCCCCCGTGGGGTAGGATCGCGGTCACGCCGGTCCGCACCGCCTCGCCCGCGATCACCGAGCAGTGGCCGACCCGGACGTCGTCGACGTCGCTGATGGCGTTGCGCGGGCCGGTCGGCAGCAGACCGAGCGTGATGCCGAGGTCGCGCAGACGTCCTCTCCCCTCCATGCGGGCGATTGTACGCGACGGGCCGCCCGCTTGCAGCCGGTCCGGCGATTCTCGGCTACACTCCCGCGTGCGGCGGGACGCGGCCGCCGGGGCGGCGGTCATCGCCGGGCAGAGGCCGCGGCTGCTGACAGGGATCTGCTGCTCAAGCGCGCGGCGGACATCCTCGCGCGATCGGTGCTCGGCCGGCCCAGGGCGCGGCGGCCGGCGGGG
>JBHOQZ010001060.1:0-1751 GCA_042408635.1 Chloroflexota bacterium | reverse complement strand
GCCACGCCGCCGACGACTGATCGGCCTCGTTAGGCTCACCTAAGCCAGCATTAGATTTGACTAATGGGTGGCGGTGCGCTAGGCTAGGCGAGGAAGGAGAGCGGGTGGTGGGCCGCCGGATCGGTCGACGGGCCGGGCGGCCCACGCGTCGGGCGCGGCTGGCCAGCGCGTCCCGGTCGATGCCGCTCCATCGAGCCGAGACACGACACACAAACACAGAGGAGAGGGTTTCGGGGATGCGATCGCGATCGATCTGGCGCGGCCGCGGGCTGATGGCGCTGCTGCTGGCGCTGGTGGTGGCGCTGGTCGGCCTGCCGGTGCTGACGACGGCCGGGGTGACCCGCGCGCAGGCGAAAGAGGTCAACGTCTACAGCTCGCGTCATTATGACACCGACGATCAGCTCTTCGCGCAGTTCACGGCGCAGACGGGCGTCAAGGTCAACATCATCGAGGGTGGTGAGGACCAGCTCATCGAGCGGATCAAGTCCGAGGGGGCGAACAGCCCGGCGGATGTGCTGATCACCGTCGACGCCGGCCGGCTCTGGCGGGCCGACCAGGCGGGGTTGTTCCAGCCGATCACCTCGGAGCTGCTCAACGCGCGCGTCCCGGCCAACCTGCGCGATCCCGACGGCAAGTGGTTCGGCCTGACCAAGCGGGCGCGCGTGATCATGTACGCGGCGGACCGCGTCGACCCCTCGGAGCTGTCGACCTACGAGGCGCTGGCCGATCCGAAGTGGAAGGGCCGCATCCTGGTGCGCTCGTCGAACAGCGTCTACAACCAGTCGCTGGTCGGCTCGATGCTCGAGGCGATCGGGCCCGAGGCGACGGAGCGTTGGGTGCGCGGCCTGGTGGCGAACTTCGCCCGGCCGCCCCAGGGCGCCGACACCGACCAGATCAAGGCCGTGGCGGCCGGCGAGGGCGACATCGCCATCGCCAACACCTACTACCTCGTCCGCCTGCTCAAGTCGAATAAGCCCGAGGACCAGGCGGTGGGCGAGAAGGTGCGCGTTTTCTTCCCCAACCAGGCACCTGGAGACCGCGGCGCGCACGTCAACATCAGCGGCGCCGGCGTGATCCGCACCGCGCCGAACAAGGACTACGCCGTGCAGCTCCTCGAGTTCCTGACGAGCCCGGAGGCGCAGGAGTTCTTCGCCAGCGCCAGCAGCGAGTACCCGGTCGTCGAGGGCACACCGATCGACCCGGTGCTGGCCAGCTTCGGCAGCTTCCGTGCCGATGAGCTGAATGTGGCCAGGCTCGGCGCCAACGGCCCGGTCGCGCTCCAGATCATGGACCGCGCCGGCTGGAAGTAGCCGACCGGCATCGCCCACACGCCAATGCGGCGGCACGCCGAGCGACTCCGAGCGTGCCGCCGCGTTCCATCCGGCGCCCCGGCCAGGCGTCCCCGCGCGCCGCGATCGGCGCGTCTCGCCGGGGCGTGGCATCATGGGTGGGGCCGCACCGCCCGTGCGGCCCCGCCGACGTGGTGCCCGAGCAGGCCGATGACGCGCATCCTGGTCGGGCTGTGCCCTCGACGAGGGCGACGCCAGGGCCGTTGAACTCGCCGCCGATGGCGCGGTGCCCGGTCGGGCTGTGCGGACCGCTCGGCGGGCGCGGCCGCTCCAGGCATTGCGGCTTGTATCGGCAACGAACACGCGCGCCGCGGCGCGCGGCAGACCCGAGGGGAGACGATGACGCAGTCGCGCGCCCGGTCAGGTGAGGTGGCGCTCGCCCCCGCGCCGGCCGGCGCGGGG
>JBHOQZ010001056.1:0-3559 GCA_042408635.1 Chloroflexota bacterium | reverse complement strand
TCCCGGCCAACGACGACGCCATCCGGGCGGTGAAGCTCCTCTCGGGCAAGATCGCGGACGCTGTCATCGAGGGGCGCAAGGCGCGCGAGGCCGAGCTCGAGGCCGAGGCCGCCGAGAAGGCGCTGGCCGAGGTCAGCCCCGAGGAGATGCTCGGCGAGGACGAGAAGATCGCCGCCTACACCGAGGGCGAGACGGTCTTCTCCGCCTCGCCCGACGAGGAGACCGCCACACCGCGACCGCCGGCGCCCGCGCCGCGGCCGGTGGCGACCGTGCCCGTTACCGTGGCCGAAGACTCGGTCGCCACGGTGCCGAGCGCGACGCCGGGCGAGGCGGTCGTCTCAGAGCCGGCGGTGCCGGGCGACCGCGACTGACCGGGGCCGCGGCGCGGGCGCGCTGCCGGCCTGGAGCGTCGGGGGCGGTCGGGCCGACTGGATGAACAGATGGGCCGACGGCGAGCGATCGCCAGGCCGTCGGCTCGGGCGCCCTCCCCAGCGGGCGCTCTGCAGGTGAGGTTGAGCGCCGGGCGCAGGGGCCCGGCGGGGTGCCAGGACGGCACGGGAGGAACACGGTGGAGATCTCGGCGACCGCGGTCAAGGAGCTGCGCGAGGAGACAGGCGCGGGCATCATGGATTGCAAGCGCGCGCTCCAGACGGCCAACGGCAACAAGGAGCGCGCCAAGGCGATCCTGCGCGAGCAGGGCCTCGCCTCGGCCGAGAAGAAGGCGTCGCGCGAGGCGCGCCAGGGCGTGATCGAGTCCTACATCCACGGCGGGCGGATCGGCGTCCTGCTCGAGCTCAACTGCGAGACGGACTTCGTCGCCCGGACCGACGATTTCCGGCAGCTCGCGCGCACCATCGCGCAGCAGATCGCGGCGATGAACCCGAAGTACATCTCGCGCGCGGATGTCCACGAGGGGACCGAGGTCGGCGAGGGCGAGGTGCTGCTCGAGCAGGAGTGGATCCGGCAGGGTGGCACGACGATCGAGCAGCTCGTGAAGGGCACGATCGCCAAGGTGGGCGAGAACATCGTCGTGCGCCGCTTCACCCGCTACGAGCTGGGCGCCTGAGGTGGTCTCCGCGGAACCGGCGCGCGAGCCTCTCGCCCCGCACCCCGAGGGGACCCGCCCGCGCTGGCAACGGCTCGTGCTCAAGCTGAGCGGCGAGGCGCTGCAGGGCGAGCGGCCGATCGGCATCGACTACGACATCCTCTCGACGATCGCGCGCCAGATCCGCCGCGTCGCGGTCGATCTGGGCGTGCAGGTCGGCATCGTGGTCGGCGGCGGCAACATGTGGCGGGGCGAGGCGGCGGCCCAGCGCGGCATGGAGCGGGCCCAAGCCGACTACGCTGGCATGCTCGCGACGATCATCAACGCCCTTGCGCTCCAGGATGCGCTGGAGCGCGAGGGCGTCGTCACGCGCGTGCAGACCGCGATCGTGGTCACCGCGGTCGCCGAGCCCTACATCCGGCGGCGCGCGATCCGCCACATGGAGAAGGGGCGCGTGGTGATCTTCGCGGCCGGCACCGGCAACCCCTTCTTCACGACCGACACGGCAGCGGCGCTGCGGGCGATCGAGATGGACGCCGAGGTGCTGCTGATGGCGAAGAACCGGGTCGATGGCGTCTACAACGCCGACCCGCGGCAGGACCCGGCGGCGCGGCGCTACGAGCGCATCAGCTACCTGGACGCGATCAACCAGGGCCTGCGCGTGATGGACACCACGGCGATTTCGTTGTGTATGGAAAACAAGCTGCCTATAATCGTCTTTAACCTCAACGAGTTCGGCAACATCGAGCGGATCGTGCGCGGGGAACCGGTCGGCACCGTCATCAGCGACGATCCGTCCGCGCTCGCCGAGTGAGGGGGAGCTGCCGGGCGGGTGTGGGCCGCGCGCGGCCGGCTCCGCCCGGACATCTGGCCGGACGACCAACGGAGGAGGGGAGGATCGCATGGCAGACGATCGCAAGAAGGGGGCGGGCGGTCGAGCCCAGCCGGCGGCCGAGACCGCTCCGTCGGCCGAGGGGATCGTCCACGACGCCGAGATGCGCATGCAGCGCGCGATCGAGGTGCTGCACGACGATCTGAACACGATCCGCACCGGGCGGGCCACGCCCAGCATGCTCGACCGTATCACCGTCGATTACTACGGGGTGCCCACGCCGATCAACCAGGTGGCGAACATCTCGGCGCCCGAGCCGCGCCTGCTCGTGATCCAGCCGTGGGACCGCGGCCTCTTCGGCCCGATCGAGAAGGCGATCCAGAAGAGCGACCTCGGCATCAACCCGACCAACGACGGCAACGTGATTCGCCTGGCCGTGCCGATGCTGACCGAGCAGCGGCGCAAGGAGATGGTCAAGGTCGTGCAGCGGCGCGCCGAGGAGGGCCGTGTCGCCATCCGCAACTGCCGGCGCGACGCGCTCGAGCGCCTCAAGCGCGGGGAGCGGGAGCGCACAATCTCCGAGGACGAGAGCAAGCGCTTCCAGGAGCGGTTGCAGCGGATCACCGATCGGTGCATCGCCGAGGTCGACCGCGTGGCGACCAATAAAGAGAAAGAGGTACTGGAAGTCTGAGCCCCATCAACGCGAAGCCGCCGACGCTCAACGGCGCCGCCGCACCCGTCGTCACCCCGCAGCGCGCGGTCGCGCCGGTCCCCGACGCCGTGCCCTTCCACATCGGCATCATCTGCGACGGCAACGGGCGCTGGGCCGCCCGGCGGGGCTCGCATCGCCTCGCCGGGCACCGCGCCGGCACCGAGCGCATCCGCGAGGTGCTCGAGGCGGCCCACGAGTTCGGCATCCGCATCGTCACGCTCTACGCCTTCTCGACCGAGAATTGGGGCCGGCCCGAGGACGAGGTGACCGGACTCTTCGACATCCTCGCCCACGTGATCCGGCGCGAGACCGCCAACCTCCACCGCAACAACGTGCAAATTCGCCATCTGGGCGAGCTGGATCGCATCCCCGCCGCGCTCCACGAGCCGATCCGCCACGCGGTCGAGCTCACGCGCAACAACAGCGGCATCACGCTCAACGTCGCGCTCAACTACGGTGGCCGCGCCGAGATCGTGCGAGCGGTGCGCCAGTTGATGCGCGAGGGCCTGACGCCGGAGCAGGTCGACGAGGCGGCGATCAGCAGCCGGCTCTACACCGCCGGCCAGCCCGACCCCGACCTCATCATCCGCACGGCGGGCGAGATGCGCTTGAGCAACTTCCTGCTCTGGCAGAGCTCCTACGCCGAGTATTACACGACCCCAACCTTCTGGCCTGACTTCGGTCGAGAGGAGCTGCGCCGCGCGCTCGACGCCTACGCCGAGCGCCAGCGCCGCTTCGGCCGGCTCTGATTGCCGCGGCGCGCGCCGCCTGCACAGGAAGACCCAACCCATGC
Organism: Chloroflexota bacterium; assembly: GCA_042408635.1. Lineage (GTDB taxonomy): Bacteria > Chloroflexota > UBA6077 > FW602-bin22 > JBHOQZ01 > JBHOQZ01. The sequence goes on along the minus strand of JBHOQZ010001056.1, from coordinate 177 downwards.
AAATCCTCCTGACCGCGCTCACCTTCATCGTCGTCCTCGGCTTCATGGTGCTCGTGCACGAGCTCGGGCACTTCCTCGTCGCCAAGCGGGCGGGCATCCGCGTCGAGGAGTTCGCCATCGGCTTCCCGCCCAAGCTCTTCGGGCTCCGCCGGGGCGAGACCGAGTACACGATCAACC
>JBHOQZ010000433.1:0-2243 GCA_042408635.1 Chloroflexota bacterium | reverse complement strand
ACTCGACATAGAGGAGCCCGGCGCCGGTGCGCGCGAGCGCGGCGGCCACGCGCTCGCCCACCGCCGCGGCGCCGGCCGGCGCGACGATCGAGAGGCAGACGTCGGCCTCGCGCACCAGGGTGTCGTCGTCGGGCACGGTCTCGAAGCCGCCACGGGCCGCCAGCGCGGCGCTGCGGCTGCTGCGCCCCTGCAGACAGGTGATGACGCGGTGGCCGCCCAGGCGCAGCGCACGACCGACGGCGTGGCCCATGTCGCCCGGACTGAGGATCGCGACGGTCTCGGCTGTCATGACATTGCTCCCGGCACCCGAATCGAGGAAGAAAGGGCGCCTCTGTCCCCTTGCCACCGCTCCCCGCTGACCGTAGTATCGCAGACTGAATCACAGGACTGGGTGAAACCTGGGCTAATCGCCCGATCGTGTCCTGAGCAGCCTCCCGCGCGGGTAGTGGCGGGTCGGGTCGCGGGTAGTGGCGGATAAGAAGGTGCGGCGTTGGCCCATTCGGTGCTGGATCGCAAGCCCCTCTCCCGAGTACTCGCCGAGGTCGAGAACGCCGAGGGCGGGTTGCGGCGCAGCCTCGGCTCGATCGATCTGCTGGCGATCGGCATCGGCGCCATCGTCGGGGCGGGCATCTTCGTCCGGTCGGGCGTGGCGGCGCGCGGCGCCGGGCCGGCGGTGGTGCTCTCGTTCGCGCTCGCGGCAGTCGCGTGTGCCATCGCGGCGCTCGCCTACAGCGAGCTCGCGACCGCCATCCCGGTGCCGGGCAGCGCCTACACCTACACCTACATCGCGCTCGGCGAGTTGATCGCCTGGCTCGTCGGCTGGAACCTGATCCTCGAATACTCGATCGGCGCGGCGCTCGTCGCCAGTGGCTGGTCGGGCTACACGGTGAGCGTACTCCACAGCCTTGGGATCGAGCTACCGGTCTGGCTGACGAACGGGCCGTGGGACCAGCCCGCCGGGTTGATCGACCTGCCGGCGGCGCTGATCGTCGGGCTGCTGACGCTGCTGGCGATCAGCGGCATCCGCGAGAGCGCGAGCTTCACCCAGCTCATGGTCGGTCTCAAGCTGGCGATCGTCGTGCTGATCATCGCAATCGGCAGCTTCCAAGTCAACCCGGCCAACTGGCAGCCATTCATGCCGCTTGGCGCCGGCGCGGTGCTCCAGATGGCGGCGGTCGTCTTCGTCGCCTACGTCGGCTTCGACGTCGTCTCGACGACCGCAGCCGAGGTGCGCAACCCCGGCCGCATGCTCCCGATCGGCATCATCGGCTCGCTCCTGGTCAGTTCGGTGCTCTACGGGGCGCTCAGCCTCGTCCTCACCGGCATGGTGCCCTACAGCCACCTCAACCCGGCTAGCCCGGTCGAGAGTGCCTTCGAGGGCGTGGGGCTGCGCGCGATCGGCGCCGTCATCACGGTCGGCGCGCTGGCTGGGCTCACCAGCGTGCTCATCACGCTGCTGATCGGCCAGCCGCGCATCTTCCTAGCGATGGCGCGCGATGGGCTGCTGCCGGGCTGGGCCGCCGCCATCTCGCCGCGCTCAGGCGTGCCCGTGGGCACGACGCTGGCCGTGAGCGGGGCGGTGGCGGTGCTGGCCGCCTTTGTCCCGATCGGGAACCTGGCCGCCATGACGAGCATCGGGACACTGCTAGCCTTCGCGCTGGTCTGCCTCGGGGTGGCGGTGCTGCGGCGCTCGCAGCCCGACCTGCCGCGGCCGTTCCGGTTGCCGGCCGCGCCTTGGCTGCCGATCGTCGGCGCACTCGTCTGCTTCGGTCTGATGTTCCAGTTGCCGGGCGATACCTGGGTGCGGTTTGCGCTCTGGACTGCGCTCGGCCTCGCGATCTACTTCGGCTACGGGCGCCGCCACAGCCGCCTCAACCCAGAGACGGCAGCCGATGCCGTTGAGGGTCTCAGCGCCGCCGGGCCGGAATGGGCGCCGACCCTGGCCGCGGCGGCAGAAAAGGAGAACAGGCTTTGACCCTCACCGTCGATCGGCGCGCCAACCGCGTCCTAGTCCGCTGCTCGGGCGCGCTCGACGCCGCCGCGGCGGCCGAGCTCGAGACGGCCGTTGTGCCGCTGCTCGGCGAAGCGGCGCTGCGCCACGTCATCGACTGCCTCGAACGCGCCCGCACCCGCATCGACCCCGGCGTCGTGGCCTCGGACTGACGCCTCAGCCGATGGCCTCCTCGCTCGAGGTGGCCGGGAGGGGCGCGGCCACCCGCGCGGCCAGCTCGGCGACATCCTGG